>CAZXOR010000014.1:0-10542 GCA_964642395.1 uncultured Methanomassiliicoccales archaeon
ACACGGTCGCGGATCATGTCCGCAAGGTCGTACATTTTCCTCCTCCTGAGCTCCTGGCGCAGGTCGATGAGTATGGACATGACCGAGTCCAGATCCTCGCCTGTTTCCCTGTCGTCGGGAAGGATCCCCAGGACGGTGTCGAACTCCTCCAGGAGGGACATCCATTCCGTGGCGGTGCCGGAGGTCATGGATCTGTTGGCCATGGCCCTGTTGGACTCGCTGGCCATCCTGAACATAACGCCGATGGCCTCACGAGTGTTGAAGTCGTTGTCCATCGCCTCGACAAACCTCCTCCTGTACGATCCGATGGTAGCGGAGTCGACCCCGCCCTCCGGGGCGTCCCTGATGTAGGCTTGGAGTTCCTTGTAGTTATTGGTGAGCCTTCCCAGAGCGGAGCGCGCCTCGATGAGCATGTCCTCGCTGTAGACCATTGGGCTCATGTAGTGGATGTTGAGGAAATAGAACCTAACCGTGCGGGTGTCATACTTGTCCAGCACATCCTTGACCGTGAAGAAGTTATCCAGGGACTTAGACATCTTCTCTTCTTTGGACATGCCATGCCTTCTGACCTGAAGCATCCCGTTGTGCATCCAGTAGTTGGCCAGCGGCCTGCCGGTGACTGCCTCGGTCTGGAGGATCTCGTTCTCGTGATGGGGGAAGATGAGGTCATTGCCCCCACCGTGGATGTCGATGTGCTCGCCGAGGTACCTGTAGATCATGGCGGAGCACTCGATGTGCCATCCCGGCCTCCCCTTCCCCCAGGGCGAGTCCCAGGAGACCTCCCCGGGCTTGGCAGCCTTCCACACTGCGAAATCCATGGGGCTCTTCTTGTATGGGTCGGCTGCGATCCTGCCGGAGGACTGGAGTTGCTCTACGGTACAGTTGATGAGTTTGCCGTAATTCTCCACTTTCGTCACGTCGAAGTACACGCTGCCGTCGCCAGCAACGTAGGCGAAGCCGTTGTCTATAATCCTCTGCACCATTGCGATGGTGTCGCCAACACACTCGCTCGCCTTCGGATATGTGTCAGCACGGTTAATGCCGAGGCGAGCGGAGTCCTCGAAGTACCTGTCGATGTAATTGGAGGACAGCTCCAGTGGCCCCACGCCCTCCCGGGCGGCGCGGGCGATGATCTTGTCGTCCACGTCGGTGAAGTTGGTGACATAGCTTACCTCGTAGCCGGAGTACCTGAGGTAGCGAGCCACCATGTCGAAAATAATCATGCTCCTGGCGTGGCCCACGTGGATGTCGTCGTAGACGGTGACACCGCAGACATACATCCTCACTTTGCCGGGCTCTATGGACTTGAACTCCTCCAGGGAGTTGGTGAGAGTGTTGTGGATCCTGAGTGACATCTGAATCGGAATCGCGTAGAGATTCCCAGTAGTTATAGTCCTACTGTTGGGGGTTGGCCGCTGCGCCCCAGTGATCACCCCCTACTCTGCTCCGAGATACCCCTCCTCAGGCCGGACATTTCCACCCTAAGGGCCCCAATCTCGGCCTCCATCGTGGCTAGCTTCTCCAGCACTGGGTCGGGGAGCTCGTTGTGCATTAGATCGCAGTCACAGGTCTTGCGTCTGGCCTTCCTGACGATCTTCCCGGGGACGCCGACGACGGTGCAGTCGTCCGGGACGTCCTTCAGCACCACGGATCCCGCGCCAATGCGCACGTTCTCCCTATGGTGATGTCTCCCAGGACGGATGCGTTGCATCCGACCACTACGTGGTTTCCGATAGTAGGGTGCCTCTTGTCATTGTTGGTGGAGACCCCGCCCAGGGTGACGCCCTGATAGATGGACACGTTGTCCCCGATGATCGCGGTTTCGCCGATGACCACGCCCGTGGCATGGTCGATGAAGAACCTCTTTCCGATGGTAGCGCCGGGGTGGATGTCGCATCCGGTGACTGGTGGGCCACGAAGTTGACCTCCCTGGCATCCATTCCCATCCCTTCGAGCCACAGCTTGTGGCTGAGCCTGTACATGCTGACAGCCTGGAGTTCGGTGTGGAACCTCCTGGCGTCCTCCTCGTCGACGATGGCGGGGTCCTTTTCCATGGCGGCCGCTAGGTCGTCTGGGTTTATTCGTAATCTATCATTGGTTGAACTCTCCGTTGTCCTTTGCAAAGTTCACGGACGGGCACGGGCCGAAACAGTCCTTGCAAAAAATGCATTCGTCCTCGTGTATTCTCACCTACCCATCCTCCATGTACAACGCGCCAGTGTCGCACCTCGCCGCGCACAGCCCACATCCGACGCACTGCTCCGCACGGACGACTACCTAGAACGCCTCGTCCATATGGTTCCTGGCATCGATCTCCACATGCGCCTTGCAAATAATAACGCCCTCGCGGTAGATTGTGGTCATGTCCGCGGAGATGAACTCACCGTATGGGTCTATCTCAACGACCCATCCGATGCTGTGACAGAACGGCTTAACCTTCTTCAGGTCTATGGGCCTGGACAACGCCGCCTCTATGCTGTACCCTATGGTGCACTGGGAGTACCCTTCCTGCACCCTGATTGTCAGCGGCCCCCTCTCCGGGGCCTTGGTCTGTCTGGTCAGTTCCGAGATGTTCTTCCCCGACACCCTGTGCACTTCCTCCCTGATGGACTTGGGGGCGTTCTTCCACCTCCAGAGCCCGTACTCCTTCCACTCCCTCGGGAGCCCGCGCTTCTCCATGTACTCTGTGAGGTATTTGTCCCATTGGTCCCACCTGGAAGTGTGACCAGCGATGACGTCGAACTCCGCCAAGTCAGATGCGGGGCAGAGGAAACACCCGATTCTGTCCAGGCCGCGGGTGTACCAGACGTTGAACAGCTCCTTCTTGTGGAAGATGTACAACCAGACGTGCATGGCGCACCAGTTCTGGATGGGGGAGGCGCCGATCTGCCCTGGAGTCCAGGGATTGGTCCACACCCTGGGTTTAGCGTTCCTAGCCTCGGACTCGTACTTCCTCTGGCTTATGAACGAGAGCACTCCATCCGGGAAGTTCTTGTTGATCGCTCTAACCGTCGGCCCGAGTTTGTTGGTCTTGCAGCACCACCTGTAGTCCTTGGCGGGGGGCCCGAAGTAGACCAGGTTCCCGAAGAACGCATCGGTGGGAGCCTTCTCCTCGATGAGCCTGAGGCTGTGTCTCCTGCACACGTCCCTGACGTGCTCCACGGTCTCGTCGAACTCAAGTCCCGTATCTACGAACAGCACGGGCAGACTTAGACCGGCGTCAATAGTAAGCAGGAGCGATGCGAGGCTGTCCTTCCCGCCGGAAAACGACACGATTGCCGGCTTCTGATGCTTCTCAATGATGTTTCTTATGAATTCAGTGGCCTCCGTGATCCTCTTCTCGATGACGCCGCGGTTAGCCTCGACCACGTCGTCCCATGTGTGGGGAATTGTAAGGTCCAGGAACTCCTCGGGCTTATACCATCTTGTCTTAACAGCCACGCCCATCTGGTTGGCGACCATGTCGGGCCCGGACATCTTCGCCATCCCCATAGCGACGACCTTCCTGTCGGCAGTGACGATGACAATCTCATCCCCCTCCTTGATCCCGGGATCGGCGTCGACCACGCCGGGCGCCATCAGGTTCTTGCTCTCCCTAATGAAGGGCACCGCGTCGGAATCACAGACTACGTACCCCTTGGAATAAGCCTTGCCGATGCGGTACGCACCCTGCATCCTGGACATGAACTTCCATCCGGATCCCATGTCGTAACGCAGGGATGCGACCACGGCGCCATCCACGATGACCTCGTCCATATGGTCCAGCGCCGGAGCCTTGCTTAAGATGACCACGTGGCCCTCCGGCAGCACGGCCAGGCCTGTACCCTCACCGTAGTCCCGGTCCACTATTGACCGGATCAGGTCTATATCGTGCTGGAACGCCGGACGAGCGTCCCCTGGCGGCGTGAGTTCCACCTTCCTGGTAAGTTCGTTACACACTGGGCACTCTTTGAACTCGAGTATGGGCAAGTTACACCTGTAGCACCATCTCAGATGGTTCTTCCCTAGCCAAATAGCTCCCATGATTACCTCGGTACGGTAGAGGCCACGGGTCTATTTAGGCGTTTCACGATCTCTTTATTAGGACAACCATGGTGGCAATGATGACATCCCTACGGCGACCGAGGCGATTAGTGTCGCGCGTCTAAAATTGGCGTCTCCGGAACCGTCTTGACCGTCGCCGGATGACCCGTCTCCGGTCCCATCTCCGGATACGCCTCAGTCGGTGTCGAGGGGTCGTCGTCATCGTTCCCGTCGGAACCTCCTCCTGTGGAACTACTACTAGTGAATCCTCTTTCGGTTGTTCCTCCTCCGGTGGAATCACATCCTGTGGGTCCGCCTTCGTTCCCGTCTCCAATTCCATATCCATTTCCGACGTCACTGTCTTCGCCTCCGGTCGGGGGTTTGGGCTCGACGGGAGTCTCGTTCCAGACGGCGTACAGGGTCATGTTACCAGCGGGGGCCACAATGTCTCTGATCCTGTACTCCACGTTCCCGTCCGCGGAGGTGGACCATCCGGCGAGCTTGAAACCCCCCTTGGCGGGGGCGACATCGAGAGTCAACCGAGACTCTCCCTCATCTCCCTGGTGTCAATGACGCTGTCGTCCGTGTCCAAGGAGGTTACCATGTAGGTAACCCTCTCCCTCCACTTGACAGTCAGGATCATGTTGGACTCTTAGGACGAACGTGCTCCCGTCGGCGTACGCGTTCCCTTCCCCGTCCCTCCGGTGCACAAAGATGCTGTCGAATTCTGGGATGCCGGCGTCTATCGTGAACTCCTTCCTGTCGTATCCAGTAATAGTGCAGAATTCGACGCCCCCGGCAATGAACGTGACCGTGAACAGCTCTCTTCACAAACACTGAGATGAGCACAACGTCCCCGATTATGGTAACCGTGTCCCCTCCGGGATGACGGTCAATCCGTCGGTAGACCATCCCAGGAACCTCTGACTGGGCTGCTCGTCGGCCTTGACGGTACTGTCAACCATTGCATCAGCCAGGTGCCTGTGCTCGGTCCTAGTGATCTCGCCGCCATTTCTCGGTTTATCATGAATTTGCCAGTTGATATCTATACGTACACTTGTATACACGTGTGCACATGAGCGTGTATGTTAGCGTCCGCTGATCGTTCGTATTTTCGAGGAAGTATCTCGGTTCTTACTTGTGGTGTTGTAGTTGGCCGGGACCTCTGGTCCTGGTCAACCATAATACAGCAAATGAGAATCGAGGTCCCCTCTCAAATACGCGAACAATCAGCTGACGCTACATACGCACGAATGTACATGCGTATAAACATCAACCGAAACTCAGGTTATATCAACCTTATATAGTATGATGCGAAGATGGAGATGCACTGCTGTGGAAACGGATGAGACGCCCTCCGTTTATTGTACTAACTTATTGAAGTTGTCAATTGGACCATGTTGCGGAAGTATCCCGTCCGAGGTGAGATGAGCTTACAGAGGCCATAATCGATGATTGGAAGCAAAAAACAGTAAATTACAAAATGACGTAGGGGTGAGTGGTTGAGGGACCACAATCCTCCTACTAAGTCGCCGGATGGGCGATCTGCAATACTACATCTACAATCAGACCTAAATAGCAACCGATGCTGGCAATTACCTTTAGCATCGGTGTCCATTCTGACTTCAATAGGGGCAGTGACGTTGAGAAGCATGAGACGAACCTTCTGCATAGATATCGGGAAATTAGGGCGCCTCACATTAGTGTCCGCAGAACGAGCCCTGTTCACAGGATACCAAAGGTTGCTCACTTGCAAGTTGCGCAGGGGTGTACTTTTCCATGACGTAGTGGCTCTAGGCGACCAGCGGCAGAAGGGCGAACGTAATTAGGTCCCACAAGAAGTAGGTGTAGGACAGATCCAAAGCCGGCCCAACGGCGACAATCACGTGTATGCTGATCTTCCAGTGGGTGCTGATCAGGAGCACTATCACCGTGTTCGCAGTGTAGCTGAACATCATGGCCGTGGGATGCGCGGTGCGTCCGGCTAGGGACAGCAAGGCTGTGTCCAGCAGGTAGCAGGGCATCCCGCTTACCAACGGCCTCACCCTGTCCCCTTTCTGGATCGCATCCTCTTTGGTGTTACCGTACTTCACCGAGTGGTGCTGCATCATTAGGACGGGAAGGACGCTGGTCGTCAGCAGTGCGACGGCATCTGACACAGCTATTTTGACAGGATCCTCCGTCCGGAGATTCAGGAGGATGAACATGATCGCCGACAGAACCGGGGCGTGGGACGGCCGACACCGTCTTGGACATGCAGTCGACCCTCGGGGGGGGGGGACCTCTCCCGTGTATAGGCGTGTGAGGTCGCAGAATTTTATCGTAAGCCCCCGAAGACCTCGTTCAGGACCTGGTCCTCCAAGTCGTTCATGTCGGACCCGTTATCTAAGACCACCCATTCCTTGGACAGCCCCAACATTTTCCTGCGAACGGCCTCCAGCCTGTCGGGTTTCTCGAACATCTCCAGTTCCTCCCCGCGGCTCCTGATGCGTTCCATGGCTGTTGCCGGGTCCACATCCACCAAGATGGCCACGTCCGGCATCGGGAGCATGTGTGAAATCACGCGGTACGCCTTGCTGCACAGGCCGTCCGGGAGGTACGCCACGGCCATGATGTACCTGACGAAGACTACGTCGTCCACGTCCCTGCACCCCCTGCCGCGCATAACTCCTAGGGAACGGAGGATATCCAGCACGTAAAACAAGATCGACAGGAACATAGCCGCCTTCCCCTCCTTTCTGAGAAGCGCCAGCTCGATCCTGCCAACAGTGGTGTCCCTGTTCGGGTGCGTCATGACCCTGACCCTGCGGCCCTCGGACATCAGGCGGTCGGCGATAATCGCGGCCGTCGTGCTCTTACCCGAGCCGTCCATCCCATCCACCACATACCATGTCATGCGATCATAGCTCCAACAGAACCATGGCCGACGCTACGAACAGCGGCGTCATTATATTGTCGTACTTCCCGGGGCACAGGGCCTCCAGCACCGTTGCCAGGGTCCCGGCGATGATCGCCACCGCCCATACAGGCACAATGGCGAAACTGTCTCCGGTCGAATAGAGTCCGGAAGCGGTCAGCTATTCATAGAACAGAACGATCACCGCGACCATTACCGCTGTACCCGCAAACACCCCGATGGAGCCCTCTAGTGACTTATCGTTGACTGTTAGGTGTCTCCCGAATCTCTTCCCAACGACGCCGCCCATGCCGTCCCCCCAGGTCATGGCCACGATTCCGATTGTCGCCGCGGTCCAGTAGTCCCAGAAGAACGTCACCAGTATGCCAATACTCACGACGTACAGGAACATTCCGGTGCTGTGGCCCTTCCTGTTGGCCAGGTCTCCCAGCCTGGAGTTGGAGACGACGTTGTCCCTGAGCATGGCCGTGAACAGGACGATGCCGAACGGAACCGCGAAGAAAATCAGCATGATCCAATTCTCGCTGAACATCCACCAGACAAACACAAAGAGGCCTACGCCCATGTGGACCACTTTGCGGGAGTCTACGGACGACCCCCTCCTGTCCAGGGCGAACGCGGCGGCCAGGGACAGGCCTATTATGAAGTATACCAGTAGAAGTCCGATGATGTCCTGGGATGTCACGTTCTCGCAGATCCTAAGTCTTCAGGTTTATAAAATCCAGCGCATCCAGGCGGCCAGTCCGGGGGCATCCGCGGTGGAGGCGGAAGACCCATATATACTCGCACAGTATTGATGTGGTGTGAATAAATACCTTCAACTCTTTAGAGTCGGTAACGCGGTCATGGGCGTTGTGGGCGTCACTGTGGCTTCTTTTATGGCCGTGGGGATGGGCATAGTCGGCTAGTGGCTCAACCTTTTGATATCGGCTGTGGTCGTCTTTATGTTCATATGCGGGGGCAATGCTCTCAATGACTACATCGACCACGAGATCGACCGGATCGCCCATTCGGACCGTCCCATACCCTCGGGCAGGATGGACAGAAGGACTGCTCTCCGCGCTGCGTTGGGAATGCTGGGTGGTTCGGTAGTCATTTAGTTCCTGACGCTGGACCTTGTCTGCATCGCGATCGTCGCCGTCGCTTGCGTTTTGATGGTCTCCTACGAAACCGCCCTCAAGCAGAGAGGGTTCGTGGGCAACGTGACTATCGCTGTCCTTACCGGCATGATGTTCCTCCTGGGGGGCGCCGCCGTCGGGAACGCGGAGAGGAACGTGGTGGTTGCACTGATGGCCATGCTGGTCTCCGTGGGAAGGGAGATCGCCAAGGACATCGAGGACGTGGACTCCGACGAGGGCAGGCTCACTCTGCCCATGAGGATCGGCGTCAGAGCCTCCGCCGCTCTGGCTTGCGTGTTCTTTGTCGCCGGTCCGACGCTCAGCGTCCTCCCGATGCTGGAGCACACCTACGGCCCCCTATACTACACTGTTGTGGTCGCGGACGCGATCTTCATATACTGCGCCGTCGCGGTGTTCTGCAGCCCCCACAGGGCCCAGAAGTGTGCTAAGCTAGCCATGGTCGTCGCGCTGGTGTCCTTCATTCTCGGAGTGATCAAATTTTGACCTGGCCATTGAGACGGGCGTGGTTTATACCGGTGATGCCATTCACCACCTGATAAACCCGTGGAGCTTGAGCTAAAGGACTACGACCTCGGATTCTCCGAACCGACGGTGCTCATACACGAAGACGACTACCGGACCATTGGCGTGTCCAAGGATGACAGCGTCAGGATAGTCGGCACAAGGTCCACCGTGGCGATCTCAAACACCCTGGTGCCCATGGGGTGCATGATGAGTCCGCCAGAGTCCAGTGAGCTTGTTCCGCATCCCACGGGTCCGTAGTCGACGTTTCCGCGTCCCACAGTCTGGATTCCGTGAGGTCCATACGCGCCAAGAAGGACGGATTCAGGCTCGGCGCGGACGAGATGACCCGAATTGTGAAGGACATCGTCGCCGGACGCTTTTCTAGAATCGAGGTCTCGGTCTATCTCACCACGTTCCACATTAACGGCATGAATGTGGACGAGATCTCTGCATACGCCAGGGCCATGGCCGTCTCCAGCGGCACCTTGACCTTAGAGACAGGGAGCAGATCTTCGACTTTCACAGCTTTGGAAGGCTCCCCGGCAATAGGATCACACCGATCATCGTCTATATCGCCGAGGCGAGAGGACTAACTATCCCCAAACTCTCATCAAGGGCGATCAACAGTGCCTGCAGGACGGCGGACCTGTGGAGATGTTCTGTAGGGTGGACCTGGACTCGGAGGAGGTCTGCAGAGT
This sequence comes from uncultured Methanomassiliicoccales archaeon, assembly GCA_964642395.1. GTDB lineage: Archaea > Thermoplasmatota > Thermoplasmata > Methanomassiliicoccales > Methanomethylophilaceae > Methanoprimaticola. Next base: position 9,282 of record CAZXOR010000014.1, read on the forward strand.
CTCCGAGGAGGGGGACGGGGTGTTCTCATTGATGAGTGCCACTGACCTGAGACTCGTCGAGGACTGTTTCATAACTATCTAGCGCTTGCTGGGCATTAACCCGAGGCTATAGCTCCAGGCGTCAATCATGAGCAAGAAAGTGGCCGCCGGGGCCACGGACCTGGTTTTGGACATACCCATAAACACGAAGTCCAACACTGGAGAAAGTCAGGTCTTACACCAGGGACCTGATGGACCTGGGCGAGAGGCCGAGGATCCAGAAGGAGTACACCATTACCTACGCCATACAGCCTTTGGGGGAGGTTGTTGACTCAGTGTTGGAGGCCAGGGAGTGCATATCCCATGATGACGTACTAAGACATTGAGCAAATTGATGGGGCAAACACTTTTTTTGAATGGATATATACCGATTCAATTGTTTTCCGGACCTGTTTCCAGTCCTGCGACCCTCTCCCGAGGGTCGCGAGTGCACATTTTCCGTCGTTTTGGACTATAGGAAAGATGGATTTATATAATACGTTATAAATATATAACGTACTATATTTTGGAGGAATTTCCATAGGGGTACCGGAGGAAATCAGAAGGGTCAAGAGACCGAGGAACACAGTGGTCGTGGAGAATAAAATGGACGGTCTAAAGAAGTATGCTGTTCGCGAGAGAAAGGGCGTGAAATACGTCAGTGGTTCTAATCCGCAGCCGATAAACGGGGCCGTCATCGGGTACATCGTCGACAATAAGTACGTGCCGCTGCTGGAGGAAACCGCTTGCAGCAGTCTGGAGGAGCTGTCCTACGGCAGTTCCATCCTCTTCAGGAACTTATCTGCTGATATCCTAGAAGACCTCCTCAGGGTCTTCCCCGTGGAGGACGCGTACATGATAATATCCGCGGCGGCAGTAAGGGTAATCAAGCCCAGAGCCTCCTACAGCAGGGTCTCCCAGCACCACTGCCGCTGCTTCCTGAGCCGCTTCTTCCCGGCTCAAGTGGGAAAGAACCGCATCTCCGACCTCCTGGAGAGGATCGGCATGGACGGGGCCAAGAGGCAGATGTTCTTCAGCCTCCGGGTCTAGAGGATGAAGGCAAACCACCATCTGTTGATTGACGAGTATCTTAAGACCGACGGCTCCAAGGTCAACGAGTTGGCACTACTGCGCAAGACTACAGTAAGAAGGCACAGGGACATCTCCCTCACTACGCCTACGATCTGGAGGCGAGGGAAATAGTTGCGTCCAAGATGTTCCCTGGGAACAGCGCAGACTTGGC
>CAZXOR010000015.1:0-10306 GCA_964642395.1 uncultured Methanomassiliicoccales archaeon
AGAGGGTTTATTGGAACAATACAAACAAGAGGCTATCTCTTATGACTTCTCGTCCAGGAGGATGATGATCTCTCGACTCCATGACGAAGGCATGCTTCACCGAATGAGCGACATCCGCCAGAAGATGATCGGGACGATTAGTAACTCACACACGCACGTACGTGAGTACCCCAGCGTGTGCGCGAGCACGTTACTGAGTACAAGTTACAAACTCAGGGTTCAGGGGGCATCTGCTGGTGTCGTTCATCGCCGCAGTGATGGCCTAGAGTCTGCAGAACGACCTGGCCGAACTATGGAAGATAAAAAAGCAGGGTTTGGAAAAGAGGATCGGGAGCAAATAACTGAACATGATCGCTGCCTTGATGGACCTGAGGAACCAAAAGTGCAATATCTATGACGATGTAATTCTGCCGAAGGAGTCCCGGTCGAAGGGCACGCAGTTTACAAACTGTTCGACCTGAAGTCCTCCTATACGATCACCAAGCATCGATGTAGTCATAAAAAGTCGCGGAAAATCAAGATAAAAGAAAATCAAGATAAAGTAAGGTGCCGACATACAACATAACCGCAACGCGGGACAATCTCTATAATGTTGTTACCAAATGCTATGTCATGAACTGGTAACGATCACCATCAAAAATGGAAATGTCGTCATGATGTCCGAAGTGGATCGGAAAGGCATCCAAGAGACTCTTTATCTCATAGATGATCCTGATTTTAAGAAGGATGTGAAAGAAAGGATGAACACCCAAATGTCTGAACACAAGGCTTGGAATTGACCTACAAAATCACGTTGTCTAAGAGCATCCACAGACTACCGGGAACTTAAGCGTTGAGGTATAAAGAAGAAAGTCAACGAAATCCTGTCGAATATTGCAGAATATTCCACGCCTTCACCATCTAAAAACTCAAAAACAATACGGCCACTTCTACTCGCATAGATTGAATTCGATTGACAGAATCATCTGCATATTGGTGGAACATTATCGGAAGGGTACGATGGGTGGTGAACGTACTTTGCATGCGCACGCACTATTGGGGATCGTTTCCACATCTGTATGTGAAAGGTGAAAAATCGGACGCGTGCGTACAGTCGCAACTGATATAAAAGCAATGATCTTAATCCATCGCGGAATTGATTGCGATCTCCGCAATGTCCATGGAGTATTCGGCGACCCGCCTGACACTGCTGGAGATGAGCTCAGCGGCCATAGCGGTCTTCTCGTCGATGTCATTGTCCAGATTTGCAATCTCTCTGGATCTCACCACCAGCCTCTCAGCGCGCTTGATGCACTTGTTGGCCGTGTCCATGTTCCTGTTGGACCACGTTCCCACGGAGTCCGTGAAGAGTGTCACGACCTCCCTCCCCGTGGTAAGGATCCTGGCGTCGACCGATGTGGTCCTGCCGTCTATGATGGGCTTCAGGTTCGCGGCCAGAAGGACCGCGTGGTCCCCGATCCTCTCGATGGACCTGCTGACACTCCCGCACCTTGTGATCTCGCAGAGGTCCATCCCCATCCTGCGGGAGATAGTGATGTCCTTCTGGTGGATGTTGACTTGCCTGGATATGAGCCAGTCGAGTCTGTCCACTTCCCTATCCTTGTCGGGGAGGCTGTCGAGGACGGTGGTGTTCTTTTGCTCCAGGGCGTCCAGAACGTCGTTGAGCATGTTCCTGACAAGCACCTTCATCCTTTCGACGGACTTGTCCGGCTTTATCTCACCCTGGTCCATGAGGTCTTTGATAAGAATGCTGTTCTCGCTCTCCTCCAGGATCTCCAACCCGATAGCGGTCTGGGTGAAGGAGGAGGCAGTGCTGGTGACCATACTGGGCAACTCCCCTTCAGAGCGGAGCTCTATTGCGTCGTGGCCGGCTATGTACGCACCCACGAGCTGCCTGTAGAGAAAGTCACGGTCCGATATACCGTCCGCTTGAATGATCTTGGTGGAATCAGCGATGGTGGCCTGTTCGCTCCCGGGATAGATAACCATGCTCCCGTCCGGCTGCGGTTGCAGCCCGACGGTGTCATTCTTCTTGAGGCCTACCGAGTCAGCCCAGTCCTTGGGGAGTGTGATCATGAACGATGATCCGCCTGTAATCTGTATCCTTCTTAGGTCCACGGAGGGTTGATGTGACATCTAGATATAAATTTGATTTTAATATTATATATTTATCTATATTTAATATATAGAATCTAAAAGGAATGATCTTAACCTTTAATTTGCTTTTATTATTAAAATGTGATATTAAAGAAGTACTCTTCTGATTTAGATATATTTATACTTAAAATATATATCTAGTACTCGAATTGATAAAACTATGTTAATCATAGATTGTGTATTAATATATATTAAATATATACATATATAGAAATTGATATATTATTTCGACTAACTATATACATAGAGTAAAATTACTCGGATACCGAGGTGTGACACTTTGGATAAGAAATTGATCACAGCCATCATGGTTGTTATCATCATCGTTGCCGCTGTCGGCGTCTACATGACAGTGGGCGATGACGACAATGAGAATACCAACAACGCACATAGCATCAACATCGACAATGTCATTCCTAGTGAGAACAACGTCGTCAACGAAACCTACGAGATCACAAGGAACCTGGTGCTCGTCACGCTTGACGAACCTACCGGAAACATCACCAATTTCTTGAACTGGATTACCAGCCCCGCAGGACAGGAAATCCTTGCCGAGGAGTTCATCCCCCTCGAGGACGATCAGATGACCGTCGACCCCGGCGCACCCGACGAGAACGAGGACGTGACCATCTACATTGCAGGCTCCACATCCCTCACTAACACTATGAACAAGCTGGCCAACGCTTACATGGCGCTTTACCCCTACATGAGCATCTCCATTGGCACCGGAGGTTCCTGTGCCGGAGAGACCGGAGCCGCCAACGGCTCTTGCGACATCGGCATGTTGTCCAGGGACATGAATTCCGAGTATAAGGGCATCCTTGTCGACCACATGATCGGAAGGGACGGGATCGCCGTCGTCGCTAACATCGCCGGTGTCAACAACCTGACTATGGAGCAGGTCGCCGCCATCTTCAGTGGTGAGATCACCAATTGGAACGAGGTCGGAGGACCCGACGAGGCCATCCGCGTCATCATCCGCGAGTCCTCGTCTGGAACCCGTGAGTGCTTCGAGGACGCTCTCCTGAAGGTCGATACTGATTGGACAGTGACGTCCAACGCCACATCCTACAACTCCACCGGAGGAGTGATCAAGCAGATCCAGGACCTCGAGGGTTCGATCGGCTACATCAGCATAGGGAAGCTGGTCGAGTTCAACGCGTGATAAACATGGAAGCAAATCAGTACGGCCTCGCGAGGAAGACCAGGGCCGATTGTGATCAAATTATGAAGTTTGTCCTAATGGCGGTCTCTTGTTTAGCCGTACTGATAGTCTTCCTAATCATCCTCTACGTGGTGGAGGGCAGCTGGGACGCCATCTCGAAGATCGGGATATTCGACTTCATCTTCGGCGACTCCTGGAGCCCTTCCCATGATAAGTACGGTGCCCTGCCTCTGATAATGGGTACCACACTGGTGACCTTCGGGGCCATGGCATTCGCCGTCCCCGTGGGCCTATGCTCGGCGATATACATATCAGAGATCGCTTTGAATGGCTTCCGTAACATCATTAAGTCTGTGTGCGAGCTCTTCGCCGGGATCCCGTCCGTGGTCTATGGGTTTTTCGGACTCGTGGTCCTGATACCGTTCCTCAGAGACCTGTTCCCCGACCACTTGCTGTTCGGGAACTCTTGGCTGGCCGGGTCTCTGGTACTGGGTATTATGACCCTCCCGACCATCATATCCGTCTCGGAGGACGCCATCCACTCTGTCCCCCACTCCTACAGGGAGGCCTCCCTCGCAATGGGGGCCACCAGGTGGGAGACGATCGTTAAAGTGGTCGTTCCCGCGGCCGTTTCCGGCATATCTGCGGCCATCATTCTCGGGGTGGGCAGGGCCGTTGGTGAGACCATGGCTGTAATGATGGTCACCGGCAACTCCGCGATCATCCCGGACCCCCTGTGGAATATATTCTCGCTGATCAGCACGATTACGGGAACCATCGCTCTGCAGATCGGGGAGGCGGGTTCGTTCGATCAGTCCGCCCTGTTCGGGCTCGGTATGATCCTAATGATCATGGTGCTCGCAATCAACATCGCATCACGCTCTATTATTAAGAGGACGAGACGCAAGTTCGGGGAGTACAACCCGAGGAAGTCCCTGATCTACAGGATCATTGGGCGCGAGTCACTGCTTCCCGTCTGGACATCCGACATAAGGAACAGGGCCAACGAACACAAGGAGAGGCTAACCCAGATATTCGTCTACGTGTTCACCCTCATCCTGGTGTGGATGATCACCTCGCTGTTCTTCAGCGATCTGATGGCAATAGTCGCCGGAGTCGTCGTCGTAGCTCTGCTGTTGGGACTGAAGGTCGTGTTCGAGCGCTCGTCGTCGACTTCGAAGGAGAAGATCGCCAACGGGATCCTGATCTGTGTCATGGGGTTTGTGGTGGTCATCCTGGCCATCATCATCGGCTACATCCTGGTCAACGGCATCCCCGCCCTTAGCCTGGAATTCATCACCGGGGTCCCCGAGAACAGCGGGAAGGACGGAGGGATATTCCCAGCTATTATCGGCACGCTGGAGCTGATCGTCGGGACCGCGTGCATCGCGTTCCCCGTCGGCATTCTCACAGGAATCTACCTGGCTGAGTACTCCAGGAATAACTTACCTACAATGATCATCAGGGAGGCCATCGACCTGCTGAACGGGACCCCGTCTATCGTCTTCGGGCTGTTCGGGATGGTGTTCATGGTCATTGCTCTTGGCTATGGCTATTCCCTCGCCGCCGGGTGGATCACCCTAGCGTTCATGATACTCCCAGTCATCATCAGGACGACGGAAGAAGCCATCATGGCCGTCCCTCACGACCTTAGGGAGGCATCTCGCGCAATGGGGGCCAGTAAGTGGAAGACCACATACAAAGTGGTCTTCCCAGCCGCCATTGGCGGTGTAATCACGGGCGCGATCCTGTCCATCGGACGCACCGCCGGGGAGACCGCGCCCATCATGCTGACAGCGGCGGTGGTGTTCCAACCCTCGTTAGCCAGGTCTTGGATGGACTCAGTCATGGCGCTCCCGTACCATCTGTACTACCTGTGCACCGAGCTGCCCGGATCCACCGAGATGCAGTACGGGACAGCCACGGTACTGCTGGTGCTGGTGGTCATCATCTTCGCGTTCGCTTCGCTCATCAGGAGCCATTACAACAAGAAAATAAAGTGGTGATTCGGACTGAACTTTAGTTTCAAAAGGAACACGATGGGAGAGGCGACCGCCTCCCCTACACCCTTCAAGGATATCAACGATATAGAATGGGAGAACAACACTGACCCCATCCTCGTCGACTTCCCGGAAGAGGAGATTTGTATAGACATCAGAAACATCAATCTCTGGTACGGAGAGAAGCAGGCCCTCTTCTACGTGGACATGCCAGTCAGAAGGAACAGCATCACAGCCCTCATTGGGCCGTCCGGATGCGGGAAATCTACGCTCCTCAGGAGTATCAACCGCATGAACGACTTGGTTGACGGATGCAGGATCGAGGGGGAGATGCTGTTCCACGGGGACAATCTCTACGCCCCTGACGTGGACATGAACTCTCTTAGGACCAGGATCGGGATGATCTTCTAGAAACCCAACCCATTTCCCATGACCATCAGAGAGAACATCACCTACGGTCCCAAGATCCACGGCATCAAGGACAAGAAGGAGTTGAACGAGATCGTGGAGAGGTGTCTCCAGCAAGCTGTCCTTTACGATGAGGTTGCGGACCGACTGGACAAGTCCGCGCTGGGGCTCTCCGGGGGGCAGTAGCAGAGACTTTGCATAGCCAGGGCGCTGTCAGTGAACCCGGAGGTCATCCTGATGGACGAGCCCACATCCGCCCTGGACCCCATCGCTACTTATAAGATCGAGGAGCTGGCACTAGAGCTCAAGAGAGAGTACACAGTGGCCATCGTCACCCACAATATGCAGCAGGCGTCCCGCATAAGTGACTACACCGGTTTCATGTACCTGGGGAAAATGATCGAGTTCAATGAGACTGAGAGGATGTTCAACAAGCCCAAGAAGCCCATGACCGATAGGTATCTTACGGGAAGGTTCGGATGAGAAGAAGAAGGATGAAGAGATTCATAGACGATATAGAGGCACTGGTGAGCGAAACCGTGGACATGGGCAATCTGGCCTCGGGATGATCAACAGATCCGTGTAGGCAATAATGGATGGGAATGTAGGGATGGCCGAGGGGGTCATCGACGACTTCGCCATGATCGACAGCTACGACCACGACATCGAGGACGCGATTATCAGGATTATGACCATCTACCAGCCCACCGTCAGGGATACTAAGACGGTGGTCACCATCTAAAGTTCATCACCTACTTGGAGAGGGTCGGAAAGTATAGCTAAAACATTGCTGTCGCCATCGAGTACCTTAGCGATAAGCCTATGCTCGATCCCGTGCACTTGATCCAGCTTGTGGAGAATGTGGCGATGCGCATGGTCAAACTGGTGACGAAGGCGTTCAAGAAGAAGTCCACGGACGACTTCGGAAGGATCTCGGAGATGAACAACTACCTGGATAGAGCCATGCGCGAGGACCTGATGAAGATCGTTGAGTTCATCAACGAGAACGAGGGAAGTGCCGACGGGTGCATTTACTACATTTCCATCATCAAGTTTCTGGAAAGAGTGGGTGACCACACCTGCAAGATGGCCGAGAATGTCAATTTCATGGTCACCGGCATGCGCGCACACATCGAGTGAGCGTTAGGAAACGATTTATGGGATCCGTCACTGGAAATTTTTACCGTGTCAGGCCATCTGATCATCGAAATAGCCACCAGGCCAATATCCGGTGTCCTGACCGTATCCGGGGACCTGATTGAAGGATCCATCTTGACTGCGTCCTACGACCCGGACGACCTCCTGATCGAGTATGCTTGGTTCATTTGGGACAGAACTGAATAGGGATTCATAGCGAAGGACGTCGACGCCTACACCCTGACCGAGGTTTAAGTGAGTCTGAGCATCGTAGTCTTCACATACCCTATGAACACCAACTACATCGGATTGAAGCGGCCGCCAGAGGTTAAGATCACATCGATCTTGACGTTTCGTGGTCGCTAAGGATCCCGACACAACCTGCCGATGGTGGAGAAAGCCTCTGACTAGCCTAGTACCCGGTGTTCCCGAACGACGATCTCCCCCTTTCCCGGCGTCTCTGTCGACGTCGGCGACACCGCCGGCAAGCATAGGCTCAGGACATCCCTAGGGTGGTCGCAGCTGCGACCCTCGCTCTATTGCTAATCATCCTGTGGACGTTCCTCCGCAGGACCTGCAAGGTGTCCTACAGGTACGACCACAACTCTATGGGCGTATATCACATTCACACTGGCCGCATTACCGACGACGACAAGGTGTTGTACACACTGATCCAATACCACCCCGAACTGGAAGGTTATAGGTTTATGAGAGAGGCGAAGTTCTCGGGTGCAGGCACCGCCCAGTATCGGTCGGAATAGACGATAATTGTCTATCCGGGAATCTTAGAGCTTTATGCCATGTGGGAGGAAATCCAGGACTAAGGTTCCGAAGCTAGACTGCAAACTTTTTGCCAGGAGCTGGCTGTCTCGTCCCCATGTTCACCGTTCTCTAGAGGGATATCTGCATGAGGGTGTCCATGAAAACGTGACGTCTTCATTGTCGTCCAACATCCCTAACGGTAACTCTCTCACTATCGGAAGGTTTGTTTTCACGTTATCAACGAACCTTGGTTAGCGATCGGGCCGTCGGGATCGCTCGCCTCTAAAATTAAGAATTTACGGCAGGGCACCGCTGTAAAGAGGTTCAGCTCTGGAATGAGTCCCTGTTAACGTAAACTTTGTTGGTCATCAGGAACCCGATCATCAGCAGGATGATTGCCCAGACAATTATGGCCGTCAATCCGACCGCCGTTATTAGCGGGGCCACGGTGGCGATGACGCAGAGGGTTAGACAGACAGTGAACCTGGCGCGCTTTTCGGCGAGGAACCCCCCTATGGCCGCGCACACCCCGCTGAACAGCATGCCGGCGCCAATGAACAGCAGGGCAGTCTGTGTCTGGGCCAGGGTCATTCCGTAAACCAGGCCATCCGCATACGCCATGTCCTACCATCTAGATCTTATGGATCCGTAGATGGCCAGTGAAACGACCCCCAGGATTGCCGCTAGAACGCCGTATATCAGGATGAGCTTCGGGGTGATACCTAACATGTCCTTCCTCAGCCCGTACCTGCTATTGTCCATATAGAACGTCTCCACACGGTTGTACGGCGTGCCGTCCAGAGCGGCGCCGCATGTGTGGCAGTACTCGGACTCGTACGAGATCTTCTCGCCGCATCTGATGCATATCTTCTCCTCCATTGTCACACCTCAAGACATGAAGCCGTATTTGTCGGTGTACAATTTGTAGGTGATGAACACGCCGACGATGCAGAGCACGACCCCTACTAGATCGCCCATGCCCATGATCAGCACTGTCGCCAGCGCGCAGGCCAAGATGACTATTTTCTTAAGATCGTGCCACCCGCAAAGCCACTAGGACCACAGGGTGCAGAGCCAGCTGAGGAGTGTGAACGCCCCGGGGACGATCATGGTCATAGGCATCGAATCGTTCCAGGGGGCGAACGCGTCCATGCCTATCTCCTCGTATAGGTTGGAGACCTCGTTCTACGTAGCCTCGTCCAGCGAGAGGCCGACCCACAGGAGTAGGATGCCCATGAGCGTGGCGATGACGTCGTAGATCAGGATGAATATCTTCATGTCCAGTCCGTCCCGGGACTTGATGGCGTACAAGGGCCCCAAAACAGCCCTGTAAGGATTGACTCTTTCGCCCACCAGCGCCCCGCACTCAGTGCAGTACCCGGCGTCCTCTAGGAGAGTGGTACCGCAGGTAACGCAGAACCTGTTCTCGTCTTCCATGGTCGCCTCTAACACACGGTGTTTAACTAATCTGTTGTCGGACGCTCGAATTTACGGAAGCATCCGCTCCTTTTACAGACGGATCGGATCGTCCTCATGCCGTATCTGCGGCCGGATTCCGGTCGAAGAGAGAAATCAGGTCCTGCGTTGTCATAGAACGGAACATCCCTTCCGAGACTATGTAGGTTTGAAGTGCATCTTCGACGGGTTCGTTGTTCAGTTCAGGTCCTCATCCTTGAACAGAGGTTCCCTGTAGACCTTTTCGAACCTGGAGGTGTACCGTTCACGCTGAACGGGGCTTTTACATAGGGATAAGAGTAAGAAACAGGATTCGCGGGCCTTTTCTACATTCAGTTTGCAGAACATGGAACCGCTCTTGGTGATCGGTCTCCCCGGCTGTTCATTCTCGGATATAACAGGAGTCAAGACTCGAAGGGATAAATATTCGGTTGACGAATCTGAACGTGTAAATCACATTTTCTGGAGATCGATATGGCCCCTTTCGGCTCAATGCTGCATTCGGCAATGGGTTTGACGATCCCTTTTAATCAGTGCTGACGCCCCGATCACATACATCATGTCAATCGTTCCATTACCCCGCTGGAGCCGACTGTCACGTCTACGTTTTCCTTATATTCAAGGTTTTTATACTCTGGATTTTTATCTCGCTATCACGGAGTTCAAGCGCTGGCCATGCTTGGCTATCTGCCGTGGAGGGGTTTTCACCTTTAGGCTGCACGGAGACGAAGCCGGGCGTGTGGGGTCCGAGGCCTCTGGCAATCACTTTTGTTTTACTTTTTCAGCAATGCTTATATATCACGTCACTATACCAACGCCCGTTGTTACTCCTCGCGCTATGCGAAGGACGATGTGAGGTATCAATATGGTAACCGTTTACGACGTCCCTGCTGAGCAGCTTATACTCAAGACGGCCCAGAAGCTCAAGGAGAACTCCAACATTGTTCCACCTAAGTGGGCCGAGTATGTGAAGACCGGCAGACACACAGAGAGGGGCCCCTTCCAGGACGACTGGTGGTACACCAGGGCCGCTTCGATCTTAAGGAAACTGTACATCAAGGGACCAATGGGGTCCTCCAGGCTTGCCAGCGAGTATGGCGGATATGCCGACAAGGGATCCATGCCCAACAGGGCCGTCAAGGGAAGTCGCAACATCGCCAGGAAGTGCATGATGCAGCTGGAGGCCGCAGGGTACCTGGTCTCCAAGGACAAGGAGGGCCGT
>CAZXOR010000016.1:0-10090 GCA_964642395.1 uncultured Methanomassiliicoccales archaeon
AGAAGTACAGCCAGAAGTACCTGGACAGGAATCTCGAGGACTGCTGCCACATACTTGTCTAGAAGATGAGACTCCTCCGTTTGACAATAGGCCGGACGTAGGGCTCTCATGGCGACCTTTAAATATGAAATCTTCTTAATCGAGTCTACTCGGTGAACAATATGGGAAGAATCAGACCCACTTACATCAAGAGAGCGTCTATCGAGCTCCTCAACAAGTACCCTCAGGCCTTCAGCAAAGACTTCGAGGCCAACAAAGAGATGGTCAACGCACTCACGGATGTCTCATCGGTGAAGATGAGGAACAGGATTGCCGGTTACATCACCCGTTACCTGTCTCACCCTGAGGCATAAATGCCTTAATACTAACAATTTCCGCAGCAATTGCCCGCGTGGGGTAGTTTGGACATCCTGTAAGATTGCGGATCTTTTGACCCGGGTTCGAATCCCGGCGCGGGCACCATACATTTTATTTTTTAAAGATAGGCCCGTGCGAGTAGTAACTTGAGAGCTTTTTGAAGAACGTTTGCATAGTGTTAGTTATCGCGGACATTAAACCTGATTTTGTCAGTTGACGCTTATACGCATACACGTATGCGTGTATGCACCCTCGCGTGTGTGTGAACACGTTACTGAATATGAATGAGAAATTCAGGGTGTTAACTGACAAACTCAGGTTCAAAAAGCTCTCAAATTACTACCCGCATGGGTTAATTTTTAAGGAATAAAAATGAGTGCAGCCGCCGGGATTCGAACCCGGGCAATGAGCTTGGAAGGCTCAGATCCTAACCGACTAGATCACAGCTGCGCTGAAACCCTTTAGAACAATTTCCTATATAATGTTAATGTGACGCCAGGCAGGTTATCCAGGATATATCTATATTCCAGAAGATACAGCATCATGATAGACCTCTTAATGCTCCGCTCGCAGACAGAGAAATGCCTTTGGAGATTGTTGAACGACAGAGGGCTGCCAGGGAGGTTCACCGTCACCAATGGCAGCTCATAGTCGATACTGGAGTAGACATCCTTTTTCTACGGGTCCATGTCCGCTCCCCTACTGATGTTATTGATGGATTACCTAAAGGAGGACTGGAGGGCTATCGTCAAGACCATGAGGGAGATTATCTTTAGAAGCCGTACGGCCGACTGTCTGTCGTCGGTCCGCGTGGCCGAAATTCTGCTAGAGACTAGGAATACCGACAGCATCGAGGACCTACTCATGCACTTCGAGCATTCCGGCGATGTACTTCACAAGTCCCTAATGCTAGCGCGCATCCGTCTGGCCCATGGGAACGCAACCGACGTGAGGGAGACGACGGTCCGCACCTACAAGTTCGATTCATCATTCACGGAGACGTACGGGACCCTGGCAGAAGCGGACTTTGCATAGGGATGGCCGCAAAGGCACAACATACAATAGATCCTGAACAGGGAGGTGCCCTTAAAACCTATGGGTGAAAGCAGGGTTCAGGAGCTATACAGGACCTACCACGAGTGGTTCATGGGTAGCAGGGAGTGCGCGTCGACGCTTCTAACTGGCTCCGTCCGCTATGCCAAGGAGACAAAGAGTTCATGCTGGCGTCGGCGAGGTCTCCGTTAACGAGCGCGACTGGTACTCCGCCAGGATGATGTACTCTCCCCTGCTCCCGGGCGTCCCGTCCTTCCTCAGGAGGGAGGTGGCAGAGGCATGCATCGAAGCGGGCAGCCACGGGCGTACGCTGGCACTCCTCGAGGTGTGCGACACTACGTCCCCAAGGACCATGATCGATATATTTAAGACCAGGTTGGGCTCGGGAGACCTCAAAAGGGCGATGGATGAGCTCCGCAGGTACCTTGACAGCGAGTGGGTCGGGTCGGACGAATATCTCGAGGTGGTCAGGATGCTACTCGGCCACGGGCTAAACGCAGAGTCTCTGATACTCAGGTCGGAGATTGCTAAGAGGCTCGAGGACCTGATGTCCTCTCTGATGCTGGTTACCGAGGCGTCGTCATCGACCACAGGTCCAACAGGGCCAGGGCTCGGAGGGCCAGGGTATACCTTACCATGGGTGAGGATGTCCGCGTCGAGAAGTAGTGCGCCAGGATATTATTGGAGTCGTCCGACGACTCGAACGTGCTGCTCATAATGATCAGAATAAAGAACGCTGCCAGGATGAGTGGGGAGGTTGTCACTTTGTGCGGGAGGGTGCTCGAGAGGGACTCGTTCGATCCAACAGCCCTCGTGGTGCTCACCCGCGCACTGACTATGACCGACGACAGAATGGACACCTCGGACGCCGCCTCCGGGGAGATCAGGGTCGATGGGTCCCGCGAGACTTACCTAGCATCTCTCTTGGCCATGCTGGTCGACAGTTCCGTTCAAGACGCCACATACCTGTGCAGGAATGCGAAAAAGAAGTTCCCCAGGGACATCGCGTTCATGCGGATCAGAAGGAGTAAATAGTATGGCGACGGGCACTACGTGCACACCGCGGAGACCTTCACGGCTGCGACTGAAACCGATCCTGGAGACCCGGTCCTGTGGTACTCCCTGGGCATGGAGGAGACCCGCGGGGACCTGTCTGCCGCTGAGAGGGCTTACGACATGGCCTTGTTCATAGACCAGAGGGAGCCGGAGTGCTGGATATTCAAGTCTACGGTTGCCGAGGCCTGCGGGGACGTTGTGGCGGTGTCGAGGGCACTGGACAACGCTGACAGTGTCCGCTCCTCCTCAAGGCCGTCATCCTGGAGTCCGAAGAAAGGACGCACAAAGTCCTGCACCTTCTGAAGCTGGCGGGCTCCATGAAACCGGGTAACCAGGCGGTGTCTGGCAGGATCACCGCGTTTAGGAAGCGCTATGCGTCAAAAGGATCGAGGCAGAGCTGCAGGTGAAACCAGAATCTCTGCTCTAACAGAAAACCGTTTAGCAAATTAAGACCGTCCAGAATATCATGAAGGACTTCGACTTCGTGTCCGTAGCCGGGGGGGGGGGGGGTCCCCATGAGCACGCCAGAGACCGCGGAGGTCGAGATGATACGAGAAAAGAGATCCCGCAGGCATGAGACCCTCGCAGGGAGGTCAGAGCCTGGGTGCCGCTCGCTTCCGAACATGTGGCCGCGGAGATCGAGGAACAGGTCGTCGCACAATTTGCTCCGGAGCCTGTTATGGAGCCCAAGGCCGTGCAAGAGCCCGAGTTAAAGTCCCACAGGGTCAACATGAACGCCCTCTACTCCAAGGCGTTCATGCAGTCCAAGACGGGCGACCACTACGTCGCCCTCAAAACTCTAAATGGAACACTCGGCGTCACGCCTGAAGATCCGGACCTCTTTAAGCTGAATACAGAAGTCTCGCTCAGGGTCGGCAACCCTCAAACCGCGGCCTCTGTTGCATTGCCCATCATAGCGTCCAACCATGACTATGCGGATGCACATAGGATAATCGGCTATGCCAGGTCGGCGTCTGACAACCTCCACGGGGTTCTGAAGAAGCTCGAAGCGGTGGTCTCCCCGGGGGCAGACGACATAGAGGTCCAGCGGTCAGAGGAGAGGTGTACGAGAGGATTGGCGCTATGGACTACGCTTCCGAGTACTATTCTGCCACGGTTTTTAGGAACCAGATTAGGCTGGACCTGGCGGATAAGCTGGCTCGCATGATGCACCTCAGCCGCGAATCCATAGCCGTAGACGGCATGCTCAACCGCATCCTCAAGAGGAACCCGCACTGCATGTCCGCGATCCTCCTGAAAGCGGAGATCGCTGGGTTCCAGAGGACGACAAGAAGCTGATGGCCTCCTATAAATATTTAACGAAATACCTCAACCCTGGATTGGAGAGCACGTTCAGGATAGCCCGATATCCTGGACGACGCCGGCCACCAGACTAAGGCCAGGTTGCTGGTGGTTGGGAAGTCTCAGAGGGAGACGGCTGGAGACTCGGTCAAGAGGAACGCTAAGAAGGTTCTCAGGCGCACGTACTCCACCGGGGCCCTGCTGATCGACTCCGACATGTTGGACGTGCTTGGCTTCGACAGGACGACGGTGGAGGATGTGGCCGCGTACCTGGGTAAGTAGCTCGATTACGATTCCATAAACACGTCGTCCCCCAGATTCGCCGAGATGAAGAGGGCTTCGAGGGATGCGGTGATGAAGCTGGACTGGAGGGACCTGAAGCACAACCAGAATCTCCCGGTGGAAAGGATGTTCGTTTAGTGCGGGTATAGGAACTCAGACGCGGCAAAGGAGATTGTGGCCCACATGTTTAGGGCGATGATCACGGACTCGGCCAGGAACACCGACTCGAGGCTGTCCAACATATTGATGCGTTTGCCTAAGAGCATGACGCTCTATGAGATAATACGCGAGTGCGGCCTCGGCGTGTACAAGGCGATGGTGGTCCATAGCTTGATAGTCTAAGACCAATCAGTAGTCCCTCATCTCGGACTTCATGAATTCCCTCATCAGGCAGGTAGCGTAGTTGCCCTTAGGGAGCGAGAACCTGAGGGTGTAGCCGTCGCCGCGGAACTCCGTAGAGAGGTCCTTCACGGGGCACATGAGCTCTCTCCTGCCGCCCTTTGAGCAGCACCTGGGCAGTCCCGGGACAACGAAGTCCCCGGCCTCGAGGCCGTTATTCTCGATGATCCTCCTCTCGATCTCCCCCATCTCTCCCTCAGCAAGCTGGGAGTCTGACCCGAAGAGCGCCCCGGTGACGAACGCGCGGCCGGCGCGGACCTGCCTGACCACCAGGTCAATGTTTCTAGCGGTGGTCATAACCGGGCTCTCGTGCTGCGGACTGCCGTTGGAGTCCAACGGGATTACCACGTCGCCCTCCACGGGCATGTTGATCGGCAGGCCCTGTTTCATCCTAAGGCTGAGCATCTCGTTGAAGAGGTACGACTGGTAGGCGTGGACGAACATCATCTGGAGGTTGAACGGCATTGCATCCACAGCATCAGTCCAACTCCCGCCGCCTGCCAGCACCTGGGCCATTGTCTTCTCGAATGACATCTGATCCGGCATAATCGATGCCGCTGTAGACCAGTCCTCTGTACCATCCAGCGACCTGCGGATCCCCTAGAGCTCCTCCGGCTCTTCGGGGGTGGTGAAGCACACGTATGTCCTAATGGCACCCTCGATGTCGCCCCTGACCAGCCTCTCGCCTACCAGGTGTGTCACGGGCCTGATCACTCCAAACCTCTGAACGCCAAAGTAGTTGGGGAACCCGCCTATTTTTTTAATAACGAAGACATCCTTTTCCACAGTTTCGGGGACCAGCAAAGGGTCCATCGTACAGCCCTTGACGGTGACCTCGAACTCATTGCCGATGAGATCACCTATCTGGATGGCCCTGCTACCCCTGTAGGGGCCGGTTATCTCCACGTCCTTGAGGTCGATCTTCGCCAGGTCCTCCGGCGGACATTTGAAGGACATGAGCTGTGTGGTGACCGCGCGCTTGTCTTTAGTGCCAGCGAAGCCGATCATCTCCCTGGATATGCCCATGCTGCGGGCCATGATCCTGACGAGGCGGTTGGTCTCCCAGTTGCGGCTGGTGACCGTGGCTATGGTAAATTTGCCGCTCTCTTTGGCCCTGGGCGGGTCGGAGATCTCCCTGACTACGAAGTCCTCTGGCAGAGTTTTTAAGTGGCCGCCGGTTCCATCGGCGAAGCAGAGGTAGCACCTCATGCCGATGTCCGCCTCCGCAGTGGTGCACTCTCTGTACAAAACGTTCACTCTTTGACCGAGTAGTAGTCGGAGATCGAATCTAAAGCCTTCTCGATGGCCGTGATGGCGTCTCCGAACCTCACCTTGACGTAGAGTCTGCGATCCTCGAGTTCGGGGTGCTTATCGATGTATCTGACTAGTTCGACGTTGTCGTCCTTATAGAGTATATCTATCAGGGGTGTGATGAAAGTGAGGTTGGCGTCTTTGAAAGCGATGGTGATGGAATCGTCGGTCTTCTCGACAATATAGGTCTGCATGGTGTCGCCCATGTCATACAAATAATAAATGGTTTCGAGCCACGAGGCTCAGTCGCCGCTTCCATTCCAGACGTTGTGATCATCGGCGGTACTTTGGTTTAGTTTATCCTATCCATTCATTGCATTCAATTCTGGACCTTGAGGTTCTGCTATAGAGTAATATTGTATACTTTATAAAAGATATATACTTTATGTAACTAGATGGTCGAAGGCGTCCTACCTTAGACACATTTGTCATTCCGACAGCCCGTCAGAATCGTACACCTGCATGCCGTACATCTCCATGATTTCTGTCACGGTCGTGCACTGCTCGGGGGTCTTGTCATCCCTCACACGGCCAGTGAACCTGGGAAACCTAATGCCTAGGCCGGCGCCCTCCTTCAGAACGTCCTTGGCAGCGGTGTGTATCGGGCTGAGAGTGATCTCCGCAGCCACCACCTCGAGCACCACGGCCGGCTCGAACCAAACGTCCGGAATCATCTCAGCGGAAACCGACTGCGGTCTCTCCTCGGAGAGCGTCCCGTTCAACAGGGTGGGCATGGCGTCCAGGAAGGCGTCGTCGAACCCGGTGCCCAGCTTGCAGACGGTCTCGAACATCCCGGTCTTGCCGTCGTAGACAGCCATGAGCAACGCCCCATACCTGCCTGCCCTCTTCCCCATGCCATAGAAAGCCCCAACAACAGCCAGATCGAAAGAGTCCGTGAGCGCCTGCTGGTAGTCCTTCTTGTACTTGATCCACAGGTAACCCCTGGACCCAGCCCTGTACACAGAGTCGGGTGCCACGGACTTCGCTATTATCCCCTCGCACCTGGCGGCAACAGCGCCGGCGAAGAAGTCCTCTCCCTCTTCGGGGCTCTCCACTATTCTCATGGTGGTCATCTGGACCTGATCCCCAATCTCGAAGCCGGCCTCCAGGGCGGCCCTGCGGTCAGGGTAGGGCTCTAGGGTCCAGTCTCTGCCGTCAGCGTACAGCATGTCGAACATGAATATCCGGACCGGCACCTCCCTGACCACTTCTTCCATGCCGTGCTTTTTTCTGCGGTGGGTGACGTTCTGGAACGAGAGCATGTACCCGGTCTCGGGGTCTATCGCCATGCACTCTCCTTCGATGATCGCCTCCCTGTGCCTGCATCTAGCCCTGATGGCCTCTGCGATGTCCGGGAAGTTGGGGGTAAGGTCCTCCAGCCTCCTGGAGTAGAGTTTCACCGAATCTTTAGATATGTGGGCCTGGACCCTAATCCCGTCGTACTTGAACTCCATGGCGCACCTGCCGCCCATCTTCTCGACGACCTCGGCGATGGACGGGAGCCTCTCGGCCAGCATAACATTCACCGGGCTGTCGACCTTCACGCCTATGGCGCGGACCGCATCCATCCCCCCATTGGCAATAGTCTCCGCCACCAGGCCGATGTCGCAAGTCACGTTGAACGTTCTCTCGATAGCTGGACGGTCTTCTTTAGAGGCAAACGCCTCTGCCAAGGCGTCCAGGATCGTCATGTCTGCCGCCCCGACCCTCATCCTACCGGTGACCGTCCTGCACAGGTACCTGGCCTCTACAGGGTTGGAGTCATGAAGAAGGCCGGCAAGTGTCCTTTGCTTGGTGTCTTGGGAGTCTCTCCCGTCGGCGCTCTCTATGGTGGCCAAGCCTTTCACCACTCTCTCCACGGTGAGGTCCTCCGAGAACAGGGACATCTGCTTCTTCTTGGATATCAGGGCCTCCGCCACCTGCCCAGGGTCGCCGGTCTCTATCGCTAGCCTCTCTGCCATCTCCTCCGGATTTCCGGACGCCTTGGCTATTGCCTTAAGCACAAGCCTGTCGGCCATCCCTAGGACGCCGGGCACGAAGTCCGGGTGAAGCTTACCCTGGCTGAGGTAGACAATGGAGCGGAGCTCCGTCTTGTCCGCCCTGCGGAAGAAATCCGCGAGTATGGACGTCATCTCCAGGCGGCTACCGGTGGATTCTAGTTTGTCGAAGGTCTTTGCCAGGTCGAAGTAGAGCATACCGACTGCATCACGGAATTCATTAAAATGGGTTTTTCAGAAACCGTCCAGTCTGAGCTGATTCTTTCTCACTATGGGGGACGTACCCCTGCTGAGCTCCTCGCTCAGCTTTTCCAGGCGGACGCGCATCGCCTTCTCTTTCTCGGCGCTGGCTCTTTCGAGGGCCTCGTCCAGGGTACCCTTCGCCACCAAAACGTATACCTCTCCGTTGTTCTTTCTGCCGGTCCTTCCGCGACGCTGGATGGCCCTGATTTCGGAGGAGACCGGCTCGTAGAACACCACTGCGTTGGTGCTGGACACGTCTAGGCCCTCCTCGCCAACCGAGGTGGAGACTATCACATTCAGCTCCCCGTTTCTGAACTCGTTCAGCAGCATAATCTGGTCTCTTTGCTTCAGGCCATTATTGGACTGGCCCACGAGCATGCCGACCCTGGCACCTGGGATGGACGATAGCTTCTCGGTGAGCATCTCGCAGGTATCCCTGTACTGGGCAAACACGATGACCTTGGACCCCCCTCCGCCGTTCACGACCATGCTCACCACGGACAACACCTTGGAGACTTTGGGGTGCTCCACGTTGGTGCGATCCACGATCGCCCGGACGCCCACATACTCTGGGCGGTTGACGATCTCCCTGGAGCTTTTCCCACTTTCCCGACGGTTTGCCTCGGCCTCGATCTTCGCTAGGTACTGCCTGAGCGTGGTCATGCCCTGGGTCTCGGCCATGCTGATGGCGTGCAGGAGCTTGATGCATATGGAGTGCAGCACCAGCCCCCTGTAGACGATGGCCGTCCTCTCGCCGCAGGACAGTCTGGCCTGCAGGTTACGGCCTATCGTCAACATGTACGACGTAGATATCTGCCAAGAGGAATTGATCAGATGCAGACCAACCATCTCCGACACAAAGTGGTCCAACATGGATCTTAGCAGGGCGCTGACGTCCAGGAGGTCCTGCGGCAGGGAGACCTCGATCCTGTTCACGAAGGTGTAATGGATATAGGGAGACACATCGGGGTCATCGTCGGAGCGAATGTCTATCCTTCTGAGATGGAGGTTGATGCAGACCTCTTCGATCTTGGATGTGTCGCTGCCGGGGGACGCGGTCATGCCGACTGACCTCACCCCATTCCCGCAGAACCCGGCCACCCTTACGTAGGCGTATTTGCCGACGCCCCTATGGGCCTCGTCGTAGAACACCAGGGAGAACCCGTCCAGCGTGTACCTTCCCGCCTCCAGGTCGTTGGCCACTGACTGCGGGGTGGAGACAATCACGTTGCAGTCCCTGACGACGTCCGCCCTGGACTCCGGTCTCATATTGCCGTTTATCTCGCCCACCCTAGCGCCGACCAGGAGCTCAGAGAACACAGATCTGTGCTGGTTCACCAGGGGCTTGGTGGGTGCTAGCACCAGTACCTTCCCAAACGGGAGGTACTCAACCGTCACTCTGAGGGCTACTATGGTCTTCCCGAGGCCAGTGGGGAGGATAAGGAGAGTGTTGCTCCTCAGGCAGCCCTGCACCATGGCGGTCTGGTACCGGCGCTCCTTCACTCTGCCCGGGGCTATGCTTGGATGGGTGACGAACGACATGTGAATGCTGATGAATGGATGTGGATAATAAAAGCATGGGAGGAAGGTCCTCCCAGAATTGGAGTTTAGTGACAGCCGCCGCATGAAGCGCAGCCGTTGAAGTTGGGGTTCCTGATAGTGAGCCCAGTTCCGAAATTGGGATCGTCGATGAACTCGATGACACAGTCTTCGAGCTCCTTTTTGGTCTCGTCATCGTAGAACATGTTGAACCCATTGGCGGACTTATCCACGTTCTCGCCCTCGTTGGCCCTTTCCTGGAAGGACATACCGAACTGAGGGCCGGAGCATGCGAATCCGGATAGGTAGATCTTGATCCCATATCCGACTTTCTGGTTCTTCTCAAGTAGGTCGTTGATGAATTTCTCCGCATCGGATGAAATCTGTACCATATGTATCAGACCTTCATTCCCGCATCAATATTTTAACGTTGTTGATTCTACAGGAACGTTGGTTGTCCTCTATATAATTCAGGGTCAAAACTTGAATAACTAGGAATTGAGTTGGATTGATTTATGACATTTGAATCCTACGACATACAAGGCGTTCAT
>CAZXOR010000017.1:0-9824 GCA_964642395.1 uncultured Methanomassiliicoccales archaeon
GTCGTCTTCGGGACGCGAAGAAAGAGGAAATCTAGAACTTCAAGAACGACGGCGCCAAGTACCACCCGAAGGGCATGCCGGGGCTCATCAACGACTACGATTTCTGTGACAAGAAAGCGCTCCCATACGGGATTTACGACGTCGGTTACAACAAAAGCTTCGTCAACGTCAGGATGAGCACTGACACCGGCCAGTTCGTCGTGAAGAGTATATCCTCATGGTGGTTCCTGATAAGGCAGTATGCCTATCTGGACACGAAGAAGGTCATGATTACCACCGACAGAGACGGGAGGAACGGCTCCCGCCTATGGCTGTGGATGTGCGCCCAGCGTGGAGGTGAGTATTGGAGGTGAAAGTTTTCTACGAGCTTGACAGCGGGAACTGTTAGCCAATACAAGGGTGTCCGTCACGAGGTGGAATTTGAAGAAAGTCAGAGGAAAGCCCTGGGCCGATGAACAGGAAGCACATGATAGACGCGGAAGAATAAACGAGACGGCTTCGAACGTCGAAGTCCAACACTATACAAACTCGACCGCATAAATGTGACGGATACATGGAGCGAAAAACTCGTTCCTTACCTAGAGAGGCTTCGCAGGTATGTTCGCCCAACGGGCAAACAACCCCTATGGTGACGTAGGACTTAACAGAGAAGAATCAGCAGAGGCCATAGTAGCCGAGAAGGATGCCCAGGATGGAGGTCTTGGCGAAGGGCCGAACAAACACCAAAACCCTGGAACAGAAGTTTCCCACGGTGACGTACTAAGACACCGAGCAAATCGATGTGGCAAACGCCTCTTTTGAATGGATCTAGACCGGTTTAATTGTTTTCCGGACTCGTTTCCAGTCCTGCAACCCTTTCCCAAGGGTTGCGGGTGCACATTTTCCGTCGTTTCGAAGTACAGGAAAAATGAGTTTATATAGTACAATGTAGATATATAACGTACTATATTTCGGGAGATTTACATAAGAGTGCCGGAGGAAATTAGAAAGATCGAGAGCAAGGAACACGGTGGTCGTGGAGAACAAGATGGATGGTCCAAAGATGTACGCTGTCCGCGAGAGGAAGGGCATGAAGTATGTCAGCGACTCCAATCCGCAGCCAATAAACAGGGCTGTCGGGTACATCATCGACAACAAGTACGTGCCGCTACTGGAGGAAACCGCTTGCAGCGGTTCGGAGGAGCTGCCCTACGGCAGCTCCGTCCTCTTCAGGAACCTGTCTACTGACATCCTAAAGAACTTCCTCAAGGTCTTCCCCATAGAGGATGTGTATACGATCATATCCGCGACAGTGGTGAGAGTGATTAAGCCAGGAGTCTCCAGCAACCGAGTCTCCTAACACCACTACCGCTGCTTCCTGAGCCATTTCTTCCCAGCTCAAATGAGAAAGAACCACATCTTCGACCTCCTGGGGAGGATCAGCATAAACGGGACCAAGAGGTGGATAGTCTTCAGCTCCGGATCCAGAGTATGGAGGCAAACTACCATCTGCTGATCGATAAGCGTTTTAAAACCGACGGCTCCAAGGTCAACGAGTTGGCACTACTGCGCAAACTACAGTAAGAAGGTACAGGGACATCTCTCTCATCTATGTCTATAACCTGGAGGCGAGGGAAATAGTTGTGTCCAAGATGTTCCCTGGGAACAGCGCAGACTCGATGGGCTATTGGAGGTTCATGGATGACAACGACATCTAGTATGATATCATCATCGACAAGAGTTCCCTTCGTCGAAGATCAGGGCGGTCCTGAAGGACCGCCTAGAGTCCCACCACAACACGCCTCTCATGAACAACAACAAAGTTATCAAGAAGTACGATCTGCTGGATTTCGAGGGTTCCTTTGAGGGCTTCGACAGCAAGATTCTGATCGACTAAGAGACTGGCGATTAATCGCCAGTCTCTTAGTCGATTCTCATCCACAAGGATCCTAAGGCATCTGGCGCATTTTTTCGACATCATGTGAGCATCATTATGATTCGGAGTTGCCTGGGGGATAAATATAGAAAAATTATTGCTGGGAAACCGGCGGCTAGTTTGGGTGCTCAGGCCTTTATAGGGACGTTATACTTCTTTTCTGGGTTGGTGTTCCCGCAGCTGCATGCAAGCGGGATGTTGTTGTTCATCGCCGGGGACACCTGCTTGTTGACGTCGAGGATCCCGTCGGGAGGGGGGGGGGGACGTCCAGGAAGTTCGTTAGGTCCTTGTCAGACAAATAGTCCCCGATGCTGATAGACACGCCTTGGTACATGTTGATGGGCAGGGCGTTCATGCTCTTCTTGGAAACGATGTCCCTGACCTCGCTCTCTTCGATGTTCTCGAGGAAGACACCCATGACCTTTCTGATTTCGATCCCGACGGCTTTCAGCGTCGTGTGGAATCTCTCGAACCTCTCTTTGTCCACGAGATTCTTCCTCATAGAGTCCTTAGACTCGTAAACCACCATGTTGTATTTTATAAACGTAGTTAATGAGTCTCGGTTAATAAATGGATACATGGAATTCCGGAATTTTAATTCATGTAAAATGAGAACGAGGGGGTTGTAAGAGGTTTATCAGAGGGTCAGGGACTCCGGTCTCTCAGCAAAAGCAATCCTTGTAGTTGTCGATGGAACTTCTCATAATACTTAGACTTTGTCAGAACTGATGATCTCGTCGACCACAGTGGTCTTGTTTTCTATGGCCTTGTAGACTGTGAAAAAATAGGCCATCTCGTCAAACAGGTGCTTGGGCAGCTTGGAGATGTCCTTGTAGCTGTTGTAGGTGGGGTCGTTGAAGAGGATGGTGATGATTTTTTCGTTATTAGCCCCATTGTCGATCATTTTAATGGCTCCGATGGGGTAGCACCTAACCAAGATTATGGGCTTGATAGGCTCGGAACAGAGGACGATGACGTCAAGGAGGTCGTCGTCGTTGGCGTAGGTCCCGGAGATGAACCCGTAGCTGACGTGGTAGTGGGTGGAGATGTAGAGGATCCTGTCCAGCTTGAGAAGTTCGGTCTCCTTGTTGAACTCGTACTTGTTCTTGTTTCCCTTGATAATCTCGACGACCACCATGAAGTCGGGGGAGACCTCTTGGGATTCGTGTCATGCCATATGTTGCTAATATGAAGCTTTTGGGATGAGTTTACGTGCAAACGTTAATGAATTTTTTTTTTCAATAGGTCCACGCAGGCTCCGTCTCCATAGCCTGTCCAGAAGTATAAATTGGCACGCGCGATCCGCTGAGTATGAAGCAGAATACCAATCCGATGAGGCATCTGAACCGTCTCCGAATCCCATACAGGGTATACCACTACGAAGAGGGGTGCTCAGCGGCAGGAGGTCGCGGCAGCCCTGAGGCAGGATCCCGGGGAAGTTTTTAAGATTTTAGTGACCGTGGGGAGGCCGAAGTGCTACTACGTATTCCTGGTGCCAATCACTGGCGACTTGGACCTTAAAAAGGTAGCGGCCAGCGTAGGGGAGAAGTCAGTATTAATGAAGGTTAGTCGATCTGTTATTCCTCACAGTATACGTTCACGGTGGGGCTCCCCGCTGTGTACTAAGAGGTCAATGAAGATGACCGTCGACGTCTCTGCTGAAGGCCTGGAGAGGATCTACTTTAGCGCCGGCAGGGTGGGGTACCAGATCGAGATGGCGGTGACGGACCTGCCGAAAGTAATGAAGTTCCGGTTCGCGGATATTAGGAAGCTCCTACCTAGGGGAGAATCATAAATCCTGGCATTGCATTATTTAGTGCATGGCTCAGGAACTTAACCCCAACTACAATTACCCGAAGGAAAAATGCCCCAGGCACGGAAACTGTATGGCCTGCGTAGAGGTCCACAAGGCCGTTGAGGGTGGCAAAACCTGTACTGCCTTCAAGGTCCAGGGTATCTAAAAGGCGGCCTCATGTCCGGGGAGGGCATACTCCGGACCGGCAATCTTGGTTTCTTTCTCACGTCCGCCCTACTGGACGACCACATCATCCATCGATTCTGGTCCTGGCGCACACTAGGATGAACCTCCCCATGTCGTCTCTAAACTCCGGTTTGGCAATGTTGGCGTCATCATCGACAGCAAGTTCACCGGATCGAAGTTGTACATACCAAGATTATCGGGATGAATTGCATCATAGTTAGCATGACGAGAGCATACTATACGAACATAGAAATTAGGGAGAAAAGTACCGTCACCGTCAGTCAAATCGGCGAGGACATGTTAAGGGGGACAACATCGCTAGGACCTTCAGTGACAACAATTAGGACAAATCAGAGGTCATTGTCTGGAAACCCGGGACCAACGGTGAATCCGTTTCCGAGAAGGCCCTGCTCATCATGAAGTGCGAGATCATCGACAACTACGAGATCTAGAGATTCGACAACCTCGTCCTGAAGGTTGTCGTCACTGGGTGGACGACTCCAACCTAACTGATGGTAAGCCCGACCTTATAAAGATAAGGCCGGTGTTGTTCGAGCCCGCCGACTATTTGTACGTTAAGACGAGTGACCGCATCTGCGGATATACCACACCCGTCAAGAAACAGTGAGGTCTTGCATAGGATGTTTATACAGTGACACCAGCCCCAACGTCGTCGGAGTCAGGGGTGATTCCCTTCCTCGGACTCGAAACCTGTTCAAGCTAGATGTTTTCTTGGGAGTCTATGGACATGGGCGTTGTCATCCCGTTCACAGCTGTTGCCGTAAGCAGAAGGTACCTGGCGGTTATGAGAGCAGGGGCTTAAATGCGATTTTTCCTGTACTTCTGCCGGCAGCTGTGGGGGCTGTTAGGCTCCGTCATGGAAACGAACCCGTATTCGATAGCCGGTCTCATGTAGTTTCTGAGGAAGTGTTGCTTGCTGGATAGTCCCATTTTCTTCATGATCTGGGTAGCGCTCATGGGCTTGGCCCCGATGGTGTCCAGGAGTCTCGAGATGTTTGGGTCCTTGAGATGGAGCAGGTTTGTGAGTGATTCAATGTTCATGTCGAGGCAGAACTCGATGAACCCCGTGCAGTCCTGAACATTCATGTGCTGGCATCTTTCCAGCGTCTCATAGTACTCTTTCTGATGCCTGTGAATGCGACTCTCTATAGGGATAAGGTCGAATATCGGATCATATTGGTGCAATATGGCGAAATGCCACACTCGTCCCATTCTGCCGTTGCCGTCCGGAAACGGGTGTATCGACTCGATGTAGAAGTGTGCGACGGCAGCGGTCACGGTCGGTGAAAAGTCGGATGATTCGCACCAATCGAAGAGTCTCTCCATCATTTCTCTAATCTCTTCGGCAGGGGGTGCCAGATAGACGAGCTTTTTTTCCTTATAGATATCGATTTTATGAGTTCTGAATCCATACTCTTCGACCAGGCCCCACATCGCATCATCATATATCTCAAGGAAACACTGGACATCCCACGGGTTCACGAATTGGGCTGAATCGTAGGCTTTGATGGCGTTTTTCACCTCCAAAATCTTATTGAATGGCCCTTCCATTGTTTTACCGTAGATTATGTCATGAACTTTCAGTAATCCAAGATTATTTCCCTTGATTGCTAGCGATGAGTTCACCGACCTGATCATACTGGTTTTTCTCAATTCGATCTCTGCTTTTTTGTTGTCTATTCCTTTACAGGAATCACGTAGTTTTTCTAATCTAAATAGTTGGTTGATTATCTTTGAATTAATTGTGAATTTTGGTATGTCCTTAATCTTCATAATCTTGAATAGCTGGACTGGTATAAAACTGTATCACTTACTGTATCACTTACTGTATCACTCACTGTATCACTCGATAAGTAATCAGATGTTATGGACCATGGGAAGTCTGAGCTTGGAGAAGGCACTCCCGCCACTGTGAATTACAGGTGGTGGAAGGCGACTATGATGACGACCAACGCCGGAAGATGGCGATGCCCTTCCTGTCCATGAAAGAGTAATCGCTCCGGCCTTCATGCATATCCAGGCCCGTCCGGAGATTGCCGTCATAAATAGGTGTCAGGGTATACACAGATCATGGATCTCACAAGAGAGGAGGAGGCAATCCTCAACGGAGAGGGGGGCGAGGGTAAGCAGAAAGCGATGGAGCTTGTCACGGCCCTAGGGAAGATTTACGGGGCGGAGGACCTCATTAACATAACCTCGGCGCACTTGTCTGGTGCATCCTACAAGACGATCGGCGACGGAGGTCTAAAGTACCTCGAGGACATAGCTGCCGGGGGCTCTAGGGTGAGTGTCCCGTCCACCCTCAACCCAGTAGGCATGGATAGGGAGCGCTGGTTCGAAATGCACATAACCCCTGAGTTCGCGGAAAAACAGCTCAAGATCATTGACCTCTACGGTCAGATGGGCGTTAAAACAACATGCTCCTGCACCCCGTACACCGGTGCGAATGTGCCATCCTACGGTGACCACGTTGTATGGGCAGAGTCTTCGGCGCTGTCATTCGTTAATTCATTCATTGGAGCCAGGACCAACAGGGAGGGCGGACCCGGGGCGCTGGCTGCTGCCATCATCGGGAAGACGGCGAACTACGGCCTGCACCTGGATAAGAAGAGGAGACCGACCGTGGTGATTGACGCCGACATAGACGGCTCCGTGTTCTCGTACTCACTGCTGGGCCAGGCGGTCGGGATGGCTATTGGCTTGGGGATTCCATACTTCAAGGGCCTGGGCCAAGAGATGGGTGTGGAGGAGGCCAAGGCACTGTCCTCAGCCATGGCCGCGTCCGGGTCAGTGGCGCTCTGGCACGTTGAGGGTGTAACACCCGAGGCCGGGAGCCACGACGTCTCAGAACTGGAGGCGGTCCCGATAGGGGAGAGTGAGCTGAGGGCCGCATACGACAAGCTGAACACCGTCGACGACGTACAGCTAATCGCCATCGGCTGCCCCCACCTGACGGAGAAGGAGATGCACCAGATTGCCGCGTTCCTGAAGGGCAAGAGGAAGGTCATCAAGGACATTGAGATCTGGTTCTGCACCTCCGAGGAGGTAAGGTCAAAGTGCTCAGAGGACGTGAAGGTCATGGAGGAGTTCGGTCCGGTCTTGGCAGATACCTGCATGGTGGTCGCCCCCATCGAGGGCGTATTCCAACGCACCGGCACCAATTCCGCGAAGGCTGGCAACTACCTGCCCACCCTCTGCTCACAAAAGGCCCTATGCAGGGACATCCCTGCGCTTATGGAGCTGGTAATGTGATCGCGTACGGACGCACGATAATGCCCGGGAGGGTGACCGGCAGAGTGCTCAAACTGGACGAACCGCTGAGCTTCCTCGGCGGCGTAGACGGATCTACCGGGGAACTCCGTGTCGGGAACAGGGAAAACGTTGCTGGGAGGGTGTTGGTGTTCTCCAAAGGCAAGGGCAGCACCGTCGGGTCTTTTGTGATGTACGACCTGATGGTCCACGGAGTAGCCCCCGTGGCGGTGATCAACGAGTCCGCGGAAACCATCGTGACGACTGGGGCCGTGATCTCGTCTATTCCCATGGTCGACTCGGTGCCGTCGATCGACATGTTCGAGGACGGCGACGAGGTGGAGGTGGACGCTACCGCCGGGAAGGTGGAAATCAGGGGCGTGACCATGAGGGGCACCGTGTCCTCCGCGATCGTTCAGGACGGGAGGGTCCTGATGCTGAAGCGTCCGGACGTCCGCCAATCATTCCCTGGAAAGTGGTCGCTTGTCACCGGCAAGATCGAGGACGGGGAGTCCCCGGAGCAGGCGGCCGCTCGTGAGATAGGGGAGGAGACGAGCATTCACGTCGGCGCTCCGGATGTCTCGCTTCCGCCCATGTACGTCAGAGAGGGGGTCGTCTTGTGGAAGGTCCACCCGTTCTTGTTTGAGGTCTCCGGCACGGAGCCTATGCTCAACAGAGAAAATGAGAGATTCAAGTGGGTGCCCCCGGAGGACATAGGCCCCATGGACACCGTAAAGGGTACCGTGGAGGCAGTCAGGGCCCTTCTCAAGAGATCTTGACAGACTCAAACGCCTGGCCGTTACAATGCGATCTGACAGATCCCGTCACTCGGGCCCGGACATCTCGTCGGTCTTCTCCGGCTTGAAGATGACCGGCCTCAGCCCGTCGCTGTAACTGCAGATCGCTACACCCGGCTTTTTGATCCAGTCCCCGTAGTAGAATAGCTCATCACCTTCCAGGCCTCGTTGCAGAGGCTCTCCGGTTTCATAGTTCGCAAAGAAGACCTGATTCGGTCTGTGGAACGGGCAAGTGGAAAGGTTCTAGATGCCATATTCGTCTGTGAGCTCTTTGTCTAGCGTGGTCTTGAGGACTGTGATCTTCACCTTGTGCATGGCGACTTGATGGAGTCCGACGTTCTTAATATGATAGGAATAGAAAAAGGGAAGCCCGCACGGACCATAGTCTGCACGGGTGGGGTGGAGGGTTTCGTTCACTCGATCGGGGTGATCCCGATAGTGATGTCCTTGCCGGTAACATCCCATGTTTTAATCTCGGCGCCCTTGGGCTCGGAAGTGAAAGTCAGCGACTTTGCCCTGACCTCGTTGGAGATGTGGTCTTTCCAGGTCTCGAACATGCCTACCAGCCTCTCTTCGGCGGAGACCTCGCAGGACACGAAATGTTCCACGTTGAGCTTTATGTCCTTGCGCATCTGCTGAATCCTCCTGATGAGCTCCCTAGCGTAGCCCTCGGCCTCGATCTCCGGGGTGACGCTGAAGTCGATGAACACGTCGCCTTCACCGAAGGCCACCGGCTCCATTTCCTTGGGGGGGATTTCGTCCTTCTCGAGATATAGGATCCTCTTCACGTTGGCCTGATTGGCTAGGACGGAATCGAACTTCTTCACCGCGGCGTTCACGCCCGCATCGCTTCCGCGGACGAAAATGCGCAGCAGAGGCCACCTGAGCTTGGAACCTATTTTGGCCCTCTCGGCGGCGACCAAGTCCACAATGCCCATGACCAATGACATGCTGTGTTCCAGTTCCTCGTCCATCAGAGATCTATCGCAGACCGGCCAGTCCTCCATGTGGACGGTTAGCATCCTGCCGCCCATGTGCTGGTAGACCTCCTCAGCGATGTGGGGCGCAATGGGGGCCAGTACCAGGGCCGTCCTCATTATGGCGTAGTGCAGGGTGAAGTAGGAAGCATTCTTGTCCTTATCCATGTCGGCATCCTCGGACCAGGACCTGTCCCTGACCAGGCAGACGTACCATCTGGAGAGATCCTCTATGATGTAGTCCTCCAGCATCCTGGCCAATCTGTGCAGCTCCCTGGACTCCAAGTGTTCTGTGACCGCGACCACCATCTTCTCGGTTCTGGAGATTATCCACCGGTCCTCGTCCCTGAGGTACGGGGCCATCTCGCCCATGGTGTGTGCATCGGGGTCGTAGCCGTCGATGAGCATGTAGGTGGACGAAAAGTTCACTACGTTCCAGTAGGTGTTTAGGACTTTCCTGGCGTTCTTGGGGCCGTCCTTCTGGAAGGCGGTGTCCTCCCAGGGCGCGTTGCTCTTGATGAGGTAGTACCTAAGGGAGTCCGCACCAACCTGGTTGATGATGTCCAGGGGCTCGATGACGTTCCCTGCGGATTTAGACATTTTCTGGCCCTTAGGGTCCAGAACCCATCCGTGCATCATGACCTCGTAATAGGGCGCGTGATTGAAAGATATCACACCGGCCCCCAGTTGGGAGTAGAACCATCCACGGGTCTGGTCATGAGCCTCGACAATGAACCTGGGGGGCCACCAGAGGTCGAACTCGTCCCTCCTCCTGGGGTATCCTAGATCGGCCCATGCGGCCACACCGGAGTCGAACCAGACGTCCAAGACATCCTTGACCCTGTGCATCGTTTTCCCGCATCTGGGGCAGGTGAAAGTGACCC
>CAZXOR010000018.1:0-3787 GCA_964642395.1 uncultured Methanomassiliicoccales archaeon
ACTTTGTCATTCCTCAGGCATTGCACGAATACCTTGTATGTCGCAGAATTCACATGCCATAAATCAATCCAACTCAATTCCTGATTATTCAAGTTTCAACCCTGAATCATATAGGGGGTCAGACAATAGGGTGACCTTATTATAACGGTTAATTAACGATATGTTCTTGTAAAAAACGAGGGATGCGTAAGATGATGGGTGTATTAAAAAAGACCGGAGAGCGAGGAAGGAAGATCGTCTGTCGGAATCATCGACCTGCTACGGCGCGAAGAGGACGCCCATGAGAATCAAGATAGAAAACATCATATCATCCCTTAAACGAGGCATCTCATAGATCTTGATGCCCCGCCAGGGCAACAGTCAGGTAGAGCCGAAGAGCAAGAACTATATAGTAGTTTTCAGGCTCTCGGATTCGGTCACGGTGTAAATATACGGGAATGTCGTGTGCACGGAAGCCAGGACCACCAACAATTCGATGAGGTCCATCTGCGAGGACCTCGACGCCCTGAGGACCACTGGCATACTCTAGGCCAACAGGAAGTTGGTGGTGTCTAGAACGACAGACATGGATGCAGTCTACGACACCCTGGACCACGTGATCGCGGTCATCAGAAGGCGGGGCCCCTAAGCCCCTTCGGCCCCTTTTCGTCCGCTTCCCCCACACAGATTCATACGTTCATGCGCACGCGCGCATTATTATATCGCATCCTCGATTGAAGCGTCATGCCTCTGATTAACTTCAAATACAGCGACCTCTGCGGCCTCTTAGGGGAGGATGTACCGCAGGAGACTCTAATCGATAGGATCCCAATGATAGGCGCGGACATGCACAATACAGAACCGGGATGCGACGACATGAGCGTCGAGTTCTTCCCAGACCGCCCTGACCTCTACAGCGTCGAGGGGCTGGCCAGGGCGATGCGCGCGTTCCTGGGCATCGAGCCCGGGATGAGAAGGTACGAGATTAGCGACTCCGGCACTGAGGTCGTGGTGGACCAGAGCGTAAAATCCGTCAGGCCCTGGTTCCTCTGCGGAATCGTTAGGGACGTGGAGATCTCCGACGAGTTCCTCAGGTCCATGATGGAACTGCAGGAGAAGCTACACATAACCATTGGGAGGAAGAGGGCCAAGCTGGCAATAGGCATACACGACTTAAACAAGGTGTAGGCCCCGTTCACCTATAGGCTCGCCGACCCGAAGTCGGTCAGGTTCGTACCCCTGGTTATGGATGAGGAGATGGACCTCTCCGAGATCCTCAAGAGAAACGAGAAGGGCAGGGCGTACGCGCACCTCCTGGAAGGCTATACCAACTACCCCGTGATCCAAGACAGGAACGGGGCGGTGCTCTCCTTTCCCCCGATCATCAACGGCGTCCTCACGACCGTGACCACCGGGCGCCACAACCTGTTCATCGACGTCACCGGCAACGACCGCAAGGTTGTGAAGGGGGCTCTGGACATTGTCTGCACTGCGCTGGCCGAACGCGGAGGGAAGATCGAAACCGTGATCATGCATGACGGGGACGAGACGTTCAGGTCTCCAGACCTCACCCCATCCATCAGGGAGTTCTCCGCCGCGGAATGCGACAGGTTCCTGGGGACGGGCCTGGAGCCAGAGGGCATAGTGGAATGCCTGCGCAGGATGGGTATGGACGCCGACCACGACAACGACAGGGTGCACGTGATCATCCCCAGCGTCAGGTTGGACATAATGCACGACGTGGACATTTACGAGGACGTGGCTACCGGGTACGGGTTCGAAAAATTCGGCGGCGCCTATAAACTGGACCAGACCATCGGCGCGTTGTCCCCGCTCACCATGTTCTCCGAAAGCCTGAGGGACGTTATGGTCGGCCTGGGCTTCACCGAGGTCACCACTCTCACGCTCAGCAACCAAAGGGAGGAGTTCGAAGTATCCGGACTCCCTGAGGTGGATGTGGTGAAGATACTCAACCCCATCACTGAGGACTATACCTGCCTCAGGCCCTACCTCATGCCCAGTCTGGTAAGGATTTTGAGACACAACAAGCACAGGGACCTGCCTCAGAGGATCTTTGAGATTGGAATGGTGGTTAGAGACAATATAACGAAGTCGCGCCTCTGCGCCATGTCCACTGCGTCCAAGACATCGTTTACTGAGATCAAATCCCTAACCGAGTCTGTACTTAAGGAGATGCGCCTGAATTACACCTTGGAGGCTTGTGACCTGCCCACCTTCGTCCCCGGAAGGAGTGCAAAGGTCATCATGGACGGGACAGAGATCGGGATCTTTGGGGAGATGGCCCCGTCCGTGGTCGTGGGGTACGAGATCACTCACCCGATTATCTTCATGGAGCTGGACCTGGAGCCCATCGCGGCCAGAAAGAAGGACAGGCTGTTCTGAGTGAGGTGATGGTATGGGGGTAGGCGACAGGTTCCCAGAGTTCGTCCTCAAGGACGAGAACGGCGAGAAGTAGACAGCGGGATGCTGGAAGGCATCCGACACATCATATACTTCTACCCGAAGGACAATACTCCAGGGTGCACGAAGGAAACCGTGGAGTTCACGGCGAACGTACCCAAGCTAATAATTAGGAACATCCCGTCATCGGCGTCAGCAGGGACTTCCCCGAATCCACAGGAGGTTCATCGACAAGCAGCAGCTGAAGGTCAAGCTGCTCAGCGACCCCGACCATGATCTGATAGAGACGGTGGGCGCCTGGGGCACTAAGGTCTTCTGCGGGAAGGAGACCGTGGGCACCATCAAATCCACGTTCCTAATCGAAAAGGACAAGGGAGTCGAGGCCGTATGGCACGACGTGAAGGCGACTGGCCACGCCGACAAGGTCACCATGCGCCGTGTCCAAGTTCAAAGGTCAAAGTGACCTGTCCATCTCCCTGAGCACTTTGCCGGCATCGACTATCAGGCTGAAATCGGCGAACCTATGTATCAGAGCATCCTAGTCACTGTTCACGGCGATAACTCTCCTCGCAAAAGCCATCCCGGCGCGGTGCTGCACCGCACCCGAGATGCCGAACGCTATGTAGAGGTCAGGGGCCACCGTTCTCCCAGACATTCCTACCTGACGCGAGTGGGGCATCCAACCCTTCTCTACCAAGGACCTAGAGCAAGACACCATCCCGCCCACCTTCCTGGCGATGGACTCCGCCACGGCGATGAGCTCCCTGTCACGGATCCCATTGCCCAGCGAGATGAGGATTTTCACGTCGCGGATGTCGCTGCTGGACTCGTCGACCCTCTCCTCTGAGATTATCTCCTTGCTTATTCCGCCCCTATACTGCCAATAGATGATGGTTCCCGTGCCTTCCTTCCTCTCTGGTGTCGGGAAGGTACCGGGGCGGACGATGGCCATTTGTGGGAACTTCAAGCACTCGATGTCTGCCATGAGATTCCCTCCAAATGCCGGACTGGTCATGATGATCTTCCTGCCCTCCGCCCGGAGGGCTATGCAGTTGGCGGTGAGCCCGGTGCCGAGCTCTGACGCCACTCTGGGCGCTACCTCCCTTCCACGGTTAGTGGCCCCGATGAGTACGGTGGCCGGCTCGATCCTTTTGATCAGCGACACGATGCATTCTGAGTACTCCTCAGGGCGGTAGACCTCCAGCACCCTCTCCCTTACGTGGTAGAGAGTGTCGACACCGTAGCCGAATATCTCTGGATACAAGGCCTTGACCTCCATGCCGCCGAACACCACCCCAAACACGCGCCCGTCGGACAGTGCCCTTGCAGCTCCCAGTAGCTCGGCGCTGATATCAGCCATGGATATGCCCTCGCCATTGTCGACGAT
>CAZXOR010000018.1:3797-9628 GCA_964642395.1 uncultured Methanomassiliicoccales archaeon
ACTTGGAGCATGCCGGGCGGGAGCCTGTCGGGGTCGTCCGACCCACATATTGAACAGAAAGAGCACGATCTCCCAAAACAGTCGTTCATCTAAGCGCCTCTATCTCGTCGATTATGAACTCTGCCGCGTTGGCTGGGTTACTGATTTCCACCTTCCTGTTCCTCCTAGCCAAGGACAAGGTACCAGTGGTCACTATCTTGGTTTTGGACCCCTTGAGGCCCACGGAGTAAAGTCCGAGGCACAGCCTTACCCTGTCTACCTCCAAAATTTCTGCATCCCTCCCGCGAAGGTAACTCTCTATTGTGGGAAGGACGCCGTTGAGATTCACCGCCCCAAACGAGACAACTGAGCCACTTGGGACCTTGCAGGTCCTCTTCACGTCGCCGTAGTCCTAAACTGCAACGAAGGAGTTACCGTCCACAGAGAGGCTCTCGGTGTAGGCGAACTGCTGGACCCCCAGCTGGGCCGCAACCTCGTAGGGCACTTGCCCAGTGTTCCCATCTATGGCTTGCCTGCCGAACACGTATAGGTCGGCGTCGGGGATGATCCTGAGGATGAACGCGGTGATGGTTCTGGCCGTGGCCCAGACGTCCGCTCCCGCGAACGCTCTGTCGGTCAGGAGGTACGCCCTGTCGGCACCCAGCTCAAGGCACCTCCTCAGCGATTTTCTGGCCTGGTCCGGACCCATGGTGAAAACGACGACCTCATCACCCTCCCTCCTCATGTCCAGGACCTTCGTCAGAGCGTACTCGTCGTAGATGTTCAGCACTGCTGGTACCCCGACCCTAACCAAAGACCAGTTCTCGTCCACAGACATCTCCATGGTGTCCGGCACCTGCTTGACTGCGACCACGTACCTCACTACCCTGCCCCCAGTATGTTGCCGCGGCAGAGGATGTTCTTCGGATCCAGGATGGACTTGACCCTTCTGATTTGCTCCACTCCCTCCTTACCGTACATCAGCTCCATGTAACTTGTCTTAATCTTTCCAATGCCGTGCTCGGCGCTTGGCGAGCCCCCGAGCTTCACGGCCTTGGCGGCGAATCTGGAGTAGGCCTCGTTCGCCTTCTCGAAGTCCTCTATGGACTTCATTATGATTTCCACATGCGGATTGTTGTCCCCTATGTGCCCGAATATCACGTACTCCAGGCCGGCTGCGTCCAGTTGCTCGGCGTAGTACGACATCATCTCGTCGGCGGCTTCGTCAGGCACTGACATGTCGGTACCCATCTTGTAGATGCCCGGCATCTTCTCCTTAAGATATACCATGTGCTCGAAAATGGACTTTGAAATTGAATATCTGAGCTTCCTCATTCTCTCCATGTCACCCAGTTCGTGACCGCACCAAGACTCTGAAAGGGAAGAGCCGTACTTCCCAGCGATCTCCGCAACCCTGGCGTAACGCCCCTCCATGTCGTCCGTTTCTTGCATGTCGAAGAACAGCGCTGATCTCGCCCCCTCTGGGATCCTCGGCAAGCGGATCATGGTCGGGTCGCTGTTCATCATGGAGCGGAGCAGGTCCAAGGATCTCCCATCCATGTACTCCAGGAACTCCAGGTCCACCAAGTCGTCGGTCTTGAACTCTCTCACCGCCTCCAGGCAGTCGCGGTCGGTGGGGAAGAAGAGTATGTTCGAGACCAGTGGGTGCCACGGCACGATATAAACGTCCGCCTCAACGATGATGCCGAATATGCCCTCGGAGCCCACAAACATGTCGATCAGGTCCATATCCTTGTGGAACACGGGACCGGCGGCGTTCTTTACGCCGGTGTTGAAGTCGTATGAGGGAATCTCAAAAGAGAAGAACGATCTTTCTGCCGGGAAGCTCATGCGTCTCCCATCGGCCTTGAAATCTCCCCTGGCAAAGTCTACGTACTGCCCTTCCGGAAGCACCACCTTGAGCCTCCTGACCCAGTCGCGGGTTGGGCCGTAGCGATACGTCCTGAGGCCGGATGCGTTGCATGTTATGTTTCCCCCTATGGACCCGCTCATCTCGGTGGGGTCCACCGGATAGAAGTAGGACACCGGCTCGCCGGCCAGGGCCTTGACGGCACCCTCGGTAACATCGACCAGTCTGGAGAAAGATCTGGTTCTGAGTACTCTATTGATCTGCTCTATGGTAGTGCACGGCAGGACCCTAACGAAGTAGCCCCTGTCGTCCCGCCCGATGCCGATCAACCCGGACATTCTCTCTAGTGAGATGACGTCCCCCTCCAACGGCACGCATCCCCCACAGACGCCGGTCCTCATGGCACTGACTGTGATGGGGTTGCCCTTGGAGTTGTTGACCCTGACTGCCTCCCTCAGCTCGGACTCGTTCACGGGGATTATCACATGCTTCCCCCTCCCAGTCATCTTGGATTCGTCGATGAGGTATTTGGAATCGCTGCGTATCCTCTGCCTGTAGAACATATTACTAATCCCATATGCGCGGAATCATCGCCGCGATCACCGATTGCTCGGTTAGTGTCCTGCGATCAATCAGGCCCTTGCTCAGGATGCCCACAGCCCCCTGGCCTCTACCTATGTCTGTGCTACCATACACCCGGTGGAC
The DNA here is from genome assembly GCA_964642395.1 of uncultured Methanomassiliicoccales archaeon. Taxonomy (GTDB): domain Archaea; phylum Thermoplasmatota; class Thermoplasmata; order Methanomassiliicoccales; family Methanomethylophilaceae; genus Methanoprimaticola. The sequence continues at coordinate 6,352 of CAZXOR010000018.1, forward strand.
TGCGTCTCCAACGGTCATACCACCCCTGACCAGCTCCGCGATGCTATCTGGGTACCTGAATCCTGACCCTTGGCCATACGTCTCCCTCCCGTCGCGGCTCACGACGGTGCAGTGCTGGATGTCGTAAAGTCCGTCCAGCATTTCGAAGACCCCCGCTTCTATGCCGACGGCTATTTCGTGGCCGCCCAGCGCCGTCAGGGCGCGGTTCCTAGAGCCCTCGTGGGTCTGGTCACCGAAGGGCTGTGGCGGCACCCCACTGGGAACGTCCACCGCCGTTATCCTGACCTCGCCGTATACCCGCTCCATGACTGAACGGACAGCCGAGACCTTTACCTGGTTAAAGGACCCCACGGCGATGTCCACCGCCGAACGGTGACCGGACCTACCATACTCCCCCTTGAGGATCGACGACGAGTTTATCTTCGAGCCGTCGTCCGACATCACCAGCGGCACAACGGAAAGTTCCAACGGACGAACTTTGCGGGACGCGCGGAGGTTGTTCAGGACCCTCCCGTTCCCCAGGGTTTCTTCCGACACCACCAGGACGTCGACGGCATCCATGATCTCGTCTGGGCCGTAGATGTCATTTATCACAAATAGCGAATGGGGGCCCATACCAAAGAGGACCTTCTCAAGCTAGGCCATTCTGATGTGCAACGGGACGATCGCGTCCCTGTTCCGCGAGGCCATCTCGTCGCTGGTGATCCCGACAACGACCTCGTCCCCCACTTCGAACGCCCTGCGTAGGAGCGCCAAATGACCGTCGTGCAGGACGTCGAACGTCCCAGCGACCGCTACTCTGGTCATTTGCCCGCACCGAGGCTGAGTATTACGAACACTGTCGTGACAGCCACGATGGCCACCCAGATGAGTCCCAGCTTTCTTTTGACTTCGTCTCCGACGATGTCTTTGCAGGTTTGGCTACAAAATTTCCCCTCTCCGATGAACGTCTTGTCGCGGTTGATACAATGCCTGTATTGCAGGATCCTCTCTATGGTCTCTGCCATTGTAACACCTCATACTGACTTGCGGTCGGCCTCGTTGTGGACCAAGATTATGCAGTGATCCGCATGAAGGCTCAGAGGGCCTATGCGGATCATATCCGGCTCTTTGGTCTGTAGCTCCGACTCCTCCTCATCTGTGAGGTCGCGGTTGTCCCCCAATACAAACACGGGGTCCTTCGGGAACTCATACTCCCTGCAGTCCGTCCCGTCCTCCCTGAGGTAGACGAATCTGCCGCCTTTGTCCGATAGGTACTGGAGCACATCGACGAAGGACATGCGAGCAACGTAGACGCCCGGAGAGGATCTGACCTCCTCGCCCTCGCTGACGGGCTTGAGAAGCGCGTTGCGTATGAGCGAGGCACTGCTCCTCTCGTCGGGGTTCAGGTACTTGAGCTCTCCCCCCCTGAATATCACGGTCTTTGGAGCGTCATCACCCCCCAGTAGCACCAGATAAGTCTCCACGTCCTTGCGGAGGTCGTGGCTCAGGAAAAAGGCCGAGTTAATGCACCTCACCAGGATGTCTAGCCTCCCCGCGCCCCCAGCAATGTCGTCGAGCTTGAAGTCGCCGGTCGTGACGGCCCTGTGGCCGATTATGACGAAGTACCTCATCAGAACCCCTGCGATTCTTTCAAACTGTCCAGGTCGATACCCGCCATCTGCTTCATCATCTGCTTGCGCATCTTGCGGTCCTTCCCGAACGAGGACATGATCTTCTTCATCGTGTTGTACTGCTTGAGGAGCTCGCGCACGTCGTGCAGCGTGACACCGGCACCATTGGCGATCCTCTCTATCCTCTTAGCCTTGATGATCGACGGATTCTCCTTCTCCTCGCTGGTCATGGAGTCCATGATAATGCGGAAGACGGTGAGCTTCCTTTGCGAGACCTCGTAGTCGATCTTGTCCTCCATGCCGCTCATGCCGGGGAGCATGCTCATCAGCTTCTGCAGTGTCCCCATCTTGTCTACGGCGGCCATCTGGTAGTACATGTCATTGAGATTGAACTTTCCGGTCACTATGGCGTGGGCGACGGCTTCCATGGCCTCTTGATCGTCGATTTCCTCGGAGGCCATCTGGATCAGCCCGGATAGATCGCCCATTCCCAGCAATTTGGAGATGAACTTCTTGGCGTCGAAGGCCTCCATATCGCGGATGTGCTCCCCGGTACCCAGGAACACGATCTTGGCGTTGGTCTTCGATATGGCGGAAATGGCTCCGCCACCCTTGGCGGTCCCATCCATCTTAGTGAGGATCACTCCAGTGACCCCGACGGCCTTGTGGAACGCTTCGGCCTGGGGCCCCGCCTGCTGTCCGACCTGAGAATCCAGGACCAGGATCCTCTCATCTGGCTTCGCTACATCGGCTATCTTCCTTATCTCCTCGATAAGGCCGTCCTCCAAGGCGTGCCTTCCGGAGGTGTCAATGATGACTATCTTCTTGTCCATGAAGTGCTCAATCCCGTTCCTGACGATGAGCGTGGCGTCTGTTTGGCCAGGCTCCCCGTAGACTTCCACCCCCACTTTCTCGCCCAGCTGCTTCAGTTGGTCCAGAGCGGCGGGCCTGTAGACGTCAGCGCCAATGAGCCCCACGGAGAGGCCTTTCTTGGAGAAGTATAAGGCAAGCTTCCCAGTGGTGGTGGTTTTCCCCTGTCCGTAGAGGCCGACCATCATGATGGTCTGCGGCTTGAGCGCGATGCCTTCGTCATTGTTGATTAGAGCGACGAGTTCCTGGTAAATGATCTGGGTGACATGATCCTTCATGCTCATGCCGGCTGCTGGGAGCTTGTTGAAGGCGCGGTCTCTGACCCTGTTTGTGACGTCCAGGACCAGACGGACGTTAACGTCCGCTTCCAGGAGCGCGCGCTGGAGGTCCTTGCAGATGTCTTTGATGAGCTCTTCGTCGACTGAGGAGGCGCTGCTTATGCGACCGAGAATGTTCCTCAAGGATTTTCCCAATCCTTCCAAGACCATGGTTAATCAGAACAACAGATAATCGCGTGCATTATAATAATATTTGATGGAACTCTTGACAAAACACCGCCCTGTTAAAAATCGACCCGTGCATTCATATTTGTGACAAATCGAATAACACGGGCCGAGCGATAATCCCGGTTTTTTTGATAAAGAGCCGACAGTCAGTACGTTCGATTGTTCATAATAGGAGTGTACGGAAATGGAACCGCCTGACGTAGTATTGGGAATGAATCTGTACAAGAGCTCCACCGTCTGCCACGCCGTCTACGCAGGAGACGGCGAGCCACCGAAGTGACTGCAGAC
>CAZXOR010000019.1:0-9378 GCA_964642395.1 uncultured Methanomassiliicoccales archaeon
AGGCGCATCAAGATGAGGGCTTAGTACCGTGACAAGGGAAACTTCTGTTTTATCACAACTATTTTTGGTAGCCAGATTATATATCTAGTAGGTACTATCTAGAATTTGATATGGGCACCCAGAGCGTTAGGGTGGCGGTGTACAACGACCAAGGGGAGTGTGTCATTCGCGCCTCCGGTCAAATTACCATACGCTATTAGGGATCCCGTTGCATTAAAATGTACCCAAACGAGTACGTTTACCTGGACCCTCAAGTACATCATAGAATACACCGACTCCATGGTCGCCGGGGGACTAGACCCGTATGATATCCGCTCGGTCATGGGCGACGGGTTCATCTGCAACATAACCGGGATAGACGAGGACGGCAATGCCCTGGTCCCGTTTATCAACTACCTCGACTCCAGGACATAGAATAACGCCGACTGCATAAATGGGAGAGGTCTGGACATATGAGGGGAGGAGATAGGGAACGCGGATACCAGTTGCATGTTCCTTGCCATGATAGCTAGATGGTTCCTCGTCAACTCGGAGGACTTCAGACGGCGCAGGAGGAAATTCGTCCATAACACGCCATACATCTTGATGCATCTGGCCGAGCTTGGGGAGGAGGAAGCCTTCATCGGCCAGGGGGCCATGTCTGGATGGGGCCCTGACTACGACGCGTCGGGAAAAGGTGGTCGGAGGAGCAGATGAGCATCCTGGCATAGACCCGTCGTACATGCCCCGCATCGTCAAGCCCTGAGACATCATCGGGCACGTCACAAGGAAGGTCGTCGAGGCCATCGGCCTACGTACAAAGATTCTTGTGTGCGGTGGTACCGGGAACACCATGCAGTCCATGCTCAGGAGGGGGAGGGGGTGTGTGCTCTCCCTCGTGGTGGCCGTGGATGTGGTCGGGACCTGCGCCATGTTCTGCGTCTCCACGGACGGCATCGTCCCGAAACTCACCCGCTACGACATGAAGCTGATCTTCAACACGGATCCCTGGATGACACTTACTTTTACTGGAGCCTCATCCACACCGGAGGACTCTCGTTGAGATGGTTTAAGAACAGCGTCTATGGCGGCAATATCGGATACGACAAGCTCAGCAACGAGGTATCCCATGTGCCACCCTGGTCCCACGGCGTCACGTACCTCCCCCACCTGACCGGTGTCTACAGCAACATGACGGATGTTAGCGGCACTTTCCTGAATATGACCCTCGATAGCTGACCGCTCCGCCCTGTAGAAGGCCGTGCTGGAAACTATAGGCTATGACTACGTGGACGTTACTGACGACTGCTGCAACGCCGGCATGGATCTCTTCGGAATAATAATTACAGAGGGCGGGAGCACCGATGACGAATAAAACCAGATCAAGGTGGATATGATCAGCAGCGAGACGATGATTATGAGGACCAGCAGCAAGCCGTGATGACAGACTGCGTCATGGGGGTCTACGCCGTCGGGAACGTGCTCGACATGCGCTCCGTCCTGGGGGAGGTGACCGTTGTCAACAGCACGTTCCGCCCGGACGGGAGTAACACGGAGCTGTACCGCAGGTTCTACGAATGGTGCCTATCTGTGGTGGATGGGATAGAGGGCGTCTTCGGGACACTCAAGGGGATAAACACAATCATGTGAAGCACTCCATGCCCTTGTCCATCAGGTCCTTGAAGTCCTTCTGGTCGTCGTAGAAGGTGGCTTCAACCACGTCGTGGACCGCCAAGTCGAACTTCCACAGTATGTCTTCGTGGTACTTGTTGAGATGCTGGATCTCGTAATATAGGTAGGGGTCATCCAACGCGACAGAATCGTTCCCCTCCATCATCTTACTGAACGTGGTGGACGCTATAGAGTTCATGTCCCCAAAGTCTATGCTGCTCCTGTCCAGCATGATGAAGAACACGATGTTGATCGCGTGGCTTAGGCCCAGGACTTAGAACATGTAAACGTCGTGCCTTTCAACGGGCATGGTGCGGATGTTGGTGCCGTGGTTGCCCAGGAACTTCAACGTCTGGTCGACCGCCTCGCTGTTGCTGCTGCCACAGACGACCACGTTCCTGTCGTACATGGACTCCACCGAGGGCCTGAACATGGAGTGCACGGGCAGACCCTATGCTTGAAGGCCATGTCTTTGAGGACGTCTATGAATGACGACTTCATGGAAGCCATGTTGAAGATCAGGGTCTCAAGCCCACAGATCTCGTCCAGCTTCTGGAGCACTGACCTGAAGCGGAAGATCGGTACGGAGATGATGACCTGGTCTGCCCACTTGGCGTCGTCGAAGACGAAGCCGTTTCCGGAGGACGGGTCGATGATGTCAACGCGGTGGCCGAACTGTCTCAGCAGGTCGGCGAACCAGCGCCCCATCTTGCCGTATCCTCCGATGATCGCGATGTGGTGCACCCTGGACGCGGTGCGCGGGAGCGCCGCCTAAACCTTGATCGACTCCTGCATCAGGATCTTTCAGACCTGCTCGGCGTAGACCGGGTTCATCCCGTTCTCCAAGGCGAATCCTTTGTACCTGTCGATCACACTCCTCTTCTGAGGAATGTTCCTGACGGCGGCGTTCTGGCCACTTTGTTTTCCCCCACCAGCTTTGCTAGCTTCAGCCTCCTTTTCATGAGGGACAAGAGCTGTATGTCAATGTCCCGGATCTCCTTCCTGGTATCCTCGAGCGTCATCGAAATCTCCTCGCCATTTGATCCGCCACTGTGAGCGCGGCCATCGCCTCCACGACGGCGACAGCCTTCGGCACGATGCAGGGGTTGTGCCTCTTCATAACATTCACAGTGTTATTCTCGCAAGTCCTGAGGTTCACGGTGTCCTGCGCCTTGCCTATGGAGGGGGTGACCTTGAAAGCCGTGCGGAGTAACACCGGCACCCTGTCGCACATGCCGCCGACGATGCCCCCGAGATGGTTGGTCTTGGTGACGATCCTGTTACTGCTGAAGTGGTAGCTGTCGTTGCTCTGTGACCCTCTCATGTCCGCAAGGCCGAACCCGTCTCCGAACTCGACCCCCTTGCATGCGGGGATACCGAACATCGCGGCGGCGAGCTCTGCGTCCAGGACCTCGAACCATATCCCACCAAAACCGATCGGCAGTCCGGTGATGTGGCACTCCACCGTCCCCCCGATGCTGTCGTTTTCCGCGGAGGCGTCCTCGATGCACCTGCGCATCCCGGCGTCTAGGTCCCCGTCGCAAGCCCTGGTGACGAACTTGCGGGAACCCATCGCCTCTTCCTGGGTGCGGGGTACCGTGTCCCGTACGTCGCCAACGGACCTGGTAAACGCGTCCACCAGGATGCCCTCTTCTGCTATGACCTGCTTCGCAATGGCTCCAGCGGCCACTATCGCGGCCGTGAGTCTTCACGAGAACTGCCCGTTGCCGCGGAGGTCATGGTCGGGGAACTTGAGTAGCGTCGGTAGGTCTGCATGACCTGGGCGCGGCGTGTCGTAGAACTTCATGTACATCGAGCCATCGGTGTCACTATTGGCGATCCTGAAGAGGATCTGATTGCCGTCGGCCTTCCCATCGACCACACCTTGGACCAGCTCCAGGCGTCGGCCTCTCTCTTTGGGGGTACCAATGCTGCCCGTGAACTTCCTAGGGCCATTTCGGCCTCGATCATCCTATCGTCTATCGGGAATCCCGCGGGAACCCCCTCAAGGATCCCGCCCACGAACAGCCTGTGACTCTCGCCGAAGAGCGTGAACTTGAACTTCCTCCCTGTCGAATGCATTAGATCACCTTGCTTATCATGCCGAGCCCTCTATTACCTCGAGGAATTCAGGAAACGACACGACGCAGCACTCCACGTTGTCCATGGTGACCGGTCTGTCGCAGACTACGGACGCGACGGTGACGGACATCATGATTTTGTGGTCGCCTTGCGGACTATCGGCTCTCCGGTAAGCCTCGGTTTGCCGTATATCATGCAGCCGTCGTCGGTGACTTCGGCATTCCCACCGATGTCATTAATCATGTTGACGATGGTTTCGATCCTGTTGCTCTCCTTGAACTTCAGCTGAGGCACGCCGTACAGGCGGCTGTTGCCCTCCACGATCACCAGGGGGACAGGTGTGACTGGGAACAGGTCCGGAATGTCACTCATGTCAACATCGTAGCTTTCCAACCTGCCCCTGGATACGGTGATTTCCGTTCCCTTGCACTTGACTTTCGCTCCGGTCCTCCTGAGGATATCGATGATAGCCTTGTCCCCCCAGATCGTCCATGTCCATCCCGGTGGCAATCACAGAACCTCCTAGGGTCCCTGCGACCAGCAGGAACGCAGCAAACAAGAAGTCCGCCGGGACTATATATATGGCTTATACTCTGTGTAGCTTCTGATCCTGAACACGTTACCGTCGCGCTCGACGTCGGCGCCGAACAAGCGCATCATGTTCGCGGTAACGTCGAGATAAGGTATCGAGACCATTCTCCTCTCGACAGTGACCTTCGAGTCGCTCCCCACATGGAAGAGATCATCAGGAGGGACGTGATGAACTACAAGCTGACGTCTCCGATCGAGACCCTGCCTCCGCGGTTGGGTCCCCTGACGGTAACGGACGGTAGCCCGTTGTCGGAGGTGCATCTGGTGCCGGTGCTTTCCAGCGCCTCCAGCAGCAGCTCCATCAGCCTCTCACGGAGAGACTCGTTGCCGGTGATGATGGTATTGCCATCGAATATCGAGCAAATCCCGGAGAAGATTCTCATCATCGTGCCGAAGTTTTCGGCGTCCACCTTCCCCTGAACATGGAAGTTCCCGCCGGTGATTCTCCTAGTGGTGCCATCGCCCTCTATCCTGGCCCCCATGGAAGCGCAGGCGGAGAGGGTGGCCCTGATTCCGCGAAGAGTAGTGCGTTGGTCACCACGGAGGTTCTCTAAGCCATGGAGGAGAGAAAGAACGCCTTGTGGGTGTGACTCTTAGACGGGAAAGGCGATACCCTTCCCTCGATCCTCCCGCCGCGGAAGGTCATCAACGTCATTCTCCGCACCTCGTCTCTGTAAAATGGTCTTTTCGGGTCTCATGTTCATCTCCTTGGCAAAGCTCTTACCCTGCCCCTTAGGGACGACTATCGACACGATGGGTCCGGAGCTGAATATCCCGGCGCCCAGCGAGCCCATCCCAACGGCCCTCTCAGCTATGGCGTTGTCCACCCCGGATGCCTCCGAGATGATGTGGCCATTCATGGTAATTGTCCTGAACGGGTTGTCCATTGCGATGCATATCGCCTCTTTAATGAAGGAGGTGACCTCCCTGAACTTATCAAGCAGCAGACCCGTCTTCCTGATCTTGAATATGGGGACAGTATGATCACATCGTAATTCCCTATTTTCAAGCGGCCGATGATCTCGTCTCTTGTGTTGTCGGTCATCACCAGGCCGCCGAGGCCGCAGCCATGGTGTCGTCGAAGGACCCTGTGACGGTGACCTTGACCTTTCTGGCGCACTGAACACCCAGCCTTATGAGGTCCACCGGATCCACTTCCATCCGAGATGTGATGTGATAGTCCTTAGATCATGTTGCACGCGCAGCTGGAGCTCTTCAGTCTCCTTAAGACAGGGATTTGGGAATCCATCTTCAATGTCCATCCGACAGGCTCGGGAATCCCCGCGGCCTCGTAAGCCTGTCTCACGTAGATGCAAGCCAGTTCATATCATCCGACACATTGTTGTTTATCCTGACCGTCCTAGACTCGTCGCATTCGTCGAACTTCGCGGTCATCTTGAGGTCCACCCTTATGGTAGCCTCGATGCCGCAAGGCATGGCGTTAATGACGGTGATGGACCCGTGGGAGGAGCCTGTTTCGCTCATTCCAACTTCTTCCTCATGACATCGAAGGTACTGCTCACGCCAGTCTAGAACTCGAATGCAGCTTCGCCCTGTCCGGCGAGTATGTCTGCCCCGTGGGCGATATGGTATTCTCTCTCCCTCGCGATGGTCTCCAGGGGCATCTCCCTGCTGTAGACCATGTCGAACATGACCTGGCCGTCCAGGCCCTCGATATTCACCGGGTACGGTTCCTCGGAATAGATGCCGACCGGGGTGCAGTTCACCACCAGGTTGTACATCTTCACCGATGCAGAGGCGGGGCTCCTGTAGATTTGGCCGAAATCCCTCGCCAACGTCTCCCCCTTCTCCGCGTTCCTGGCGGTCACCGTCACGTCGCAGTTCCTGCCGACCATGAAGTGCATGCACGCCCTTGCCGCGTCGCCGGAACCTATCACCAGGACGCACCCATCGGTGGGGTTTATGCCAGCTATCTCCAGCACCCTGCCAATGCCGATGACATCAGTGTTGTATCCCGTCAGGATGCCCTCGTCGTTCACCACAGTGTTCACGGCGCCCACAACCTCAGTGTCGCCCCGTCGATGCGATCCAGGTGCTCCATTATTCCCTGCTTGTGGGGAATTGTGACGTTGATTCCCCTGATCCCGTTGGGGTCCTGGGTGCAAATGACGATGCTGTCTACGCCCTTCTCTAGGGCCTGCATGTACAGTTTGGCTTGCTTGATGTCCGCCGCGCACGTATAGACATTGATGATGGGGTTTCTGAACTTGGCGATCAGGTTCTCCAGGGGGATGACGGTCCAGTTAGAAGAGTCCAGGATGACCCCGGCCCTCTTCCCGGCCATGGCCATTGCACGGTCCTGGTCTTCTGACATGCGGAGGGCCACGATATCGTAATTCTCCGATACCTCGCCATTGTCGTTGAAATACAGCTTTACCTTCCCGGGGGATGCGAAGTTTTCGTTACCCGGCCTGACCATGGGATGTCCATGCTGGACTCCAGTGCGGAGAAGACCAGTTCTTTGCACTTCTCCTTGTCATCGGGCCTGTCCACCCTTATCCATATCTCCTCTATGGGGATCAGCTCAGGTTGTCCTTCTTGGATTTCTCTACCGTGTACACACGAAGGACGATGTCCAAGATCGCCTTGGTCATGGTCTTGACGTTCTTATGCTGGAACACATTCCTGCCGATGGACACCTCGTGTCCCCGGCCTGGATGGAGTCGTAGACCATCTGGAGAATCTCGTCGTCAGAGCTCATCTTGGGTCTGCTGGTGATGACTACAGGGCCAGTATCCCACTGATAACCTCCTTGAAGGAGTCGATGTCGCCGGTGTAGCTGCACTTAACTAGGTCGGCGCCGAGCTTGGCCGCCACCCTGATCGCGTGGCCTACCACGTGGGGGTCATAAGAGTTCTTAATCTTGGGTCTGTGGGGGTACGCCATCATGAGGAGAGACATGCCCCACTTATTACACTCCTTGGAGACCTGTCCGAGGTCGTACAGCATATCGGGCTCCGTCTCGGCTCCGACGTTGATATGCACAAAGACCACATCCACCCCAACCTTGATGGCTTCCTCCACGGTGGCGACCAGGACCTTGCTGTTGTTGGTGACGCCGAGGTCTGTGGAGGCGGAGAGGTGGAGGATCAGATCTATGTCGTAGTCGCTGTTGCGATGACTATAACGAATCAGTCCCTCGTGCATGAGCATCGCCGTTCGCCACATTGTCCATGGTCTTCTTCATGTTGAACAGGCCCTCTGTGAATTTGATCGATATACTGTGGTCCATGGGAACGATCACGCAGTTCCCGGTGTTCCTGTTCATTATCCTCTCCATTTTAACGCTTTTGCCGAGTATTGGGTTCATATCATGCTACATGTTAACACGCATATTATATTTCAACGTGTTGAGACGCGTGCGCTCTCCCGCGTATGTGTGCATCTACCGACACGGGCGTATGCGCGCGTCTCCTTTGATTAATCAGTGAGGTTCATTGGATCCGTCCACATCGGTGGACAATCGTATGCATTAGGGTCCGTGGAAGAGATTGGCTCCCCATCGGGAGACCTCCTGAGGAGACGTGTTTCTAGTTCTCCACGGTTGAAAGTGGGGTGGGTGTATCTCGTAACCGTGATTTCGATGACGGATACGTCAGCAGTAACCGAGCGATGCGAGCGAAACATCGCATCGCCCGGTTTTCCACTCTTTGGCATGAGCTGATAGCTATCATCCGAAGCCTGTGGTCGATATTTTTGAGGTGAGAGACTCGGGCCGTCTAATAGCCTATGCCTCTTCTCGAAAGGCAATCCCAAGGTGTTGATATGATACATCCACCCACTTTCGACCCTGTAGAACCGGATTCCTCTGAGAGGATGAGGGCACGATCTGGACGCCTTCGTAGATCTGTGCATGCGCAGAAGCCAGACTGCGTTTGCCGGATAATGATCCGTAGAAACCCATCTAAACGATAACGGGATACAGCCCTTCGAGCAGCATGAGCTATTCCGATTCACTTTCGAAGGCCCTCACGGATCTCGGCGCTACCGAGGGCACCAAGCTTTCTGTGGAAAGGGACGGCAGGACCTTTGTAGGCACCCTGATGCCCCACCACGAGTTCAGCGCCCCAGACATCCTCATCCTAAAGATGAAGTCCGGATACAATATGGGAGTCAAGATCACCGAATCCGCCAGGATCAGCGTCCTCGAGCCGCCCGTAAAGAGGGTCAAGCCGGAGTCCGAAGTGGAGTTCAGGGAGGGGCTCCCCAAGCTGGTCCTCATCGGGACTGGCGGAACCATCGCGTCCTACGTGGACTATAAGACCGGTGCCGTCCACCCGGTGCTCTCCACATCAGACATAGTCAACACGGTCCCCGAGATCAGGGAGATCGCCAATATCGACGCCACCGTGCTCTTCTCGATATTCTCCGAGAACATGAACGTGGAGTACTGGCAGGTCCTGGCTGAGGAGGTGGCTAGGCAGATCAACGGCGGCGCCGACGGGATTATCATCCCCCATGGCACGGACACCATTGGGTACACCGCCGCGGCACTTTCCTTCATGCTGGGCGACGTCCCGAAGCTCGTAGTCCTGGTAGGGGCGCAAAGGTCCTCCGACCGTCCGTCTTCGGACGCCAGCAGCAATCTGATGGCATGCGCCAGGTTCTACAAAGCCGGGAAGGCTGGCGTGTACGTTGTCATGCACGATACCCTGGGCGATGACTCCTTCGCCGTCCACTTCGGCACTCGCGTCAGGAAGATGCACACTTCCCGCAGGGACGCTTTCCGCAGCATCAACTGTCTCCCCGCCGCCCATCTGGACAGGGAGGGCATAATCACGTTTAGCACCGAGCTCCCGGACGCCACCTCCGAGAAGGCCGTCGCGAACACGGCCATGGAGAGATCTTGCGTCCTGCTCCAGTACTATCCCGGCATGGATCCTGTCCTGTTTGAAAACATCTTCATGAGATCCAAGGGAGTGGTCATCGCCGGTTCCGGTCTGGGTCATGTGAACGATAACATGATCCCACTGATCAGGAGGGCCTGCGACAACGGCACCGTCGTGGTCATGACGAGCCAGTGCCTCAACGGCA
>CAZXOR010000020.1:0-9184 GCA_964642395.1 uncultured Methanomassiliicoccales archaeon
GACTACTTCATCGCCATAGTCTACCTCTGCAACTGCAGGCTTGAGATATCCTTCGACTGAGGTAATGGCTGTTCCAATTGTTAAACAGGCGCTTGGCTTCGTAATGCGGAGCATCCCTCAGCCAAGCGCCGCCTTCCTATAACAATTCTGATTTGCCTGGTTTGGTCTAAGTTCTCGAACTCTTCTTTTCAACCATAAATCATATAGAGCCCGTACAAATATGATTGCTCATGAATTCATTGAAGGACTACGTGACAGAGATCCCCAACTTCCCTCAAGAAGGGATCCTTTTCAGAGACATCACCACCGTCCTCAGCAGCAGCGAAGGGTTCTAGATGGCCATCGACGGTTTAATCAACCTCGTGAAGAACTGCGACTTTGACTACGTCGTGGGCACCGAGTCCAGGGGCTTCATCTTCGGGGCACCCGTCGCCTATGCGCTCGGCAAAGGCTTCGTCTTAGTCCGCAAAAAGGGCAAGCTCCCGAGAGAGACCATCTCGGAATCCTATGAACTGGAGTACGGGACAGCTGAGGTCGAGATGCACGTTGACGCCATCAAGCCCGGTCAAAAAGTGGTCATCATCGACGACCTGATAGCTACCGGAGGGACAGTCGAAGCGGCCGTCAAGCTGATCGAAAGAGAGGGCGGGGAGGTCGTCAAGATCGCATTCGTCATGGAGCTGAACTGGCTCAACGGCAGGGACAAGCTGAAGGATTACGATGTCGAGTCTCTGATCCACTACGAGGGCAACTGACCCCCAACCCATCCCGGTCCGGCGCCTGAGACAAGGGATCCGCTTCTCGGATGCCTACGACGATATCCAAGAGGATTCTCATCATTTCGTAATTCTATATTTAATGGGGTTACTACTTTCGAACACATGTTTCAATGTCTTCATAGATTCTACAACACATCTATTAAGTACCTCCATCAGTGACTGACGGTATTGATAGCTGTGGACTGCGAATTTCTGATCAAAAGAATAGAAACAGCCCTGGAAAAGCGCATAATGAGCCCCTCGTTGTGAGGGCATATCCTTTATCCGAAATTCATGGAGTTCTTCAGGGAGTATGGAGACCACAAGGTCACAATAAACGAGATGAAGTGCTAGTTCGACGTCACCCAGTCGACCGTCACCGGGACCATGAAGAAGCTCAAACGCAGGGGACTGGTCATAATTACCACCAGCACCAGTGACTACATGACGAAGATAGTGGGACTCACGGAGGCAGGCCTGGAGCTGTTAGCTAGGCAAGACGCCGTCCACATCACCACCGAAGAAAAGCTCTTGAGACCATTGGACCTAGAGTAGAGGGAGGTATTCAAGGATACCCTGAAAGTCATCTGCAGGAACCTCCATGACAGGGATCCCTGACCGAGTTCACTCGGACTCCTGCTTCAGGAGTAGCTTGTATCCGACGGGCATGACCTTGAGAAACAGAGGCAAGTAGTGCTCCCATCCGTCTAGGATCTGCCTCGTCCTGGACTGCCGTCTCCTCCAGATGGCGCTCGACGAGGGTCTTAAGCTAGAAGACCTCCGACTCGGCTTCGATCAAGGTCAGCTCTACCATATTCATGTTGCAGTGCCTGTCGAAGTATCCATCCTCATCGAGGACGTAAGCGATTCCCGCGGACATCTCTGCAGCGAAGTTTCTACCGCACCTTCTCAGGATGAAGATGCGCCCGCCGATCATATACTCGCAGCAATGGTCCCCTGTGCTCTCAGCCATGGCGGTGGCGCTGCTGTTGCAGACACAGAACCTCTCGCCGACGGATCCCGCAACGAACAGCTCGCCCAACGTGGCCCCGTACAGGAGCGTGTTGCCCACGATTACGTTGCCCTCCAGGACTATGTCCCCAGACGTGACTACGATCCTTTTCTCAGACAGGCCCTACCAATGTAGTCGTTGGCCAGGCCATTCATCCTGAACGTGACGCCCTTCATCAGGAAGGCGCCGAAGCTCTGGCCAGTGGTGCCATGAAGGTGACGTCCACGGAGCCGTCCGGAAGGTCGGCCCCCCCCCCCTGCGGATGATCTTCCCGGAGAGCATGGCCCCACGGAACGGTCAATGTTGGTGAGCCTATACTTCAGACTGACCCCCCCCTACCAGACGTGAGCGCGTCACCACAGTCCTATGATCCTACAGTCGAACACTCTGGACAGGATGTTGTTCTGACCGGTAGTGGCTCCCCTGTCATCGGGAATGTCTGCCAGCATCCTGGAGAGGTCCAGGTGCGACACCTTCCCGGAGATCTCCTTGACGCGCAGCAAGTCGGTGCGACCAACAATCTCGTCCAAGGACCTGAACCCCATCCTAACAAGCATGGACCTGACATCCTCGGCTATGAATCTCCAGTACCTTATCACATTGTCCGCGCTGGACCTGAACTTCACCCTCCTCTCGGGATCCTGCGTAGCGATCCCCACAGGACAGATGTTGGTCTGGCACTTTCTACACATTATGCACCCCATGGCGACCATGGGCGATATGGCGAATTTGAACTCCTCTGGCTCCCAAGAACGCTGCTATGACAACGTCCCTGGCAATCTTCATTTGGCCGTCCACTTGGATGCGGACGCGTCCACGGAGGTCGTTAATCTTGAGAGTCTGCTGCACCTCGGCCAGCCCGGTCTCCCAAGGCGCCCCTGTGTACCTGATAGGGGACAGCGGGCTCGCCCCGGTGCTTCTGTCCCCTCCGGAGATGAAGATCATGTCGGCCCCGGCCTTGGCGACACCGGCGATGACGGTCCCCACTCCGGATTCAAAGACCAACTTCACGCTGAATACTGATGGACAGGTTGACATACTTGAGGTCGAATATGAATTACTTCAGGTCCTCGATCGAGGAAATATTGTGATGTGGCGGCGGGGAGATGAGCGTGATGCCAAGGATTGTGTGCCTGGTGGCGGCGATTATCCTATCGACCTTGAACCCCAGAGCTGCCTGCCCTCCCCGGGCTTGGCGCCCTGGGCGACCTTGATCTGAAATTTGTCTGCGTTGACCAGGTACTAGGCGGTGACCCCGAACTTGCCGGATGCCACTTGCTTGACGGCGGACCTGAGGTTTCTGCGGTCGGATCTGACTATGAACCTGGACGGGCCCTCCCCGCCCTCTCTGGTGTTGCTCTTAGACCCGATGCAGTTCATCGCCTCGGCCAGTATCTCGTGGACCTCCCTACTGATGGCTCCGAACGATATAGATCAGACCTCAAACCTTCCGTGATAGACTCAGCGGGCGCAACCTCGTCTAGCGGGACAGACATGCCCTCCACGACGTCCAGGAGGTCGCGCAGGAAGAATCTACCCCTATCCTCCATCCGCGCGAAGCGGTCGTAGTTGTCGCGGCTTTTCTGATTGACTGCAACCTACATGGCCTTAACGGATTCGGGGTTCCAGTAATGCCTCTCGCCATATCTGCGAAAAGCGTACTCGCCTTTGTCGGTGAGCTCCCCGCAGCCGACGGAGTGCGCGGCGGAATGTATGGCGAGGTACTTTGCGACGATGTCGTCCAGACCGATACCGCACACCGCAAAGGTGGTGTCCACGAAATACCTGGACGCTACCCTCCTGTCAATGCCGATGGCGTTGAACAGTCTAGACCCGCAGTAGGACCTGATGGTCACGATGCTCGTCTTGAACAATATCTTCAGAAGCCCCTTGTCCATGGTGCGGAGGTAACTTGCCTCCGCCGTGTCGGCGTCTATCCACACCTTCCCGGAGTCCACCTAGACTGCACTGCAGCCAGCGTCATGTATGGGTTGATTGTGTTGGTGCCGTAGCTAATCAGAAGCGCGAAGTGCATAACCTCCCTCGGTTCGCCAGACTCGACCACCAGGGCGGTGGAGAGACGCTTCCTGACGACAACAAGGTGCTGGTGCACCGCCGAGAGCGCCAGGAGGCAAGGTATTGGGGTCCTGTCCGCGGCGACCCCGCAATCGGACAGGGTGATGAACACGCCCCCCTTCGTCGACCACCGCTTCGGCGTCAGCACAGAGCCTCCCTACCTCCATCTCCAAGACTTTGGGGATGAGTCCGTCAGGAAGGTGGTGTCGATTGTGACAACGTCGAACCCCCTGTAGCGAAGGTTCCTAAGGAGGTCCGGCTCCCTATTGGTGATGACGGAACGCTTGGCCTTGATGACCCTGCACAGTTTAGGCGCCGGATCCAGGATGTTTTGTTAGACCGGCCCCACGTACCCAGTGGTGGACGTGACCAGCTCCTCCTTGATTGAGTTGATTGGGGGGGGGGGGTTAGTGACCTGCGCGAACTACTGGCGGAAATAGTTGAACAGTGACTGCGGTCTGTCGAACAGGACGGCCAACGGCTCATCATACCCGGTGAAGCCGACCGGCTCCTTCCCGGTGGCCACCATGGGCTCTATGATCCAGGAAAAGTCCTCGGCGGAGTACGAACCCGGTCAGCATAGTTTCGTAGTCGAGGACTCCGCGACCCACCTGCCTCCCGGAAGAGAGCGAGTCCAGGTCGATGCGGTTTCTCTCCAGCCAGTCGCGATAGAGATAAGCGGACGCCAGCCTCTCCTTAATCTCGACGTCCTCTATGATGCAGCCATCCGCAGTGTCGACAATCACCATCTTTCTGGGCCTGAGGCGCATGGTCTCCACAACGTTGACCGTGTCCAGCGGTATTACTCCGGCCTCGGAGACCAGGATCATCATCCCGTCGTCGGTAACGTAATACCTGGTAGGACGAAGACCGTTCCTGTCAAGCATGCTTCTAGCTAGTTCCCGTCCGTGAACAGGACGGCAGCGGGGCCGTCCCAGGGCTCCACGAGAATGGAATGATATTCATAGTAGGCCTTGAGGCTGTTTGGGATAGGGTTCTTGTCGTTCCACGATTTCGGGATCATGATGGAGAGGGCATTGGTCATCTCCTTGCCGAACATCACGAAGAACTCGAACACATTGTCGAGGAACGCGCTGTCACTCATCCACCTCTGTATGATGGTAAACACCCTCTCAGTCCCTGGAACTCCCGTGCCCATGACGGCCTCGCGGGCTTGCATTCGGGACCTATTGGCTCTGATGGTGTTGATCTCCCCGTTGTGGCAAAATATCCTGAATGGCTGCGCTAACTTCCACGCAAAGAGCGTGTTGGTGCTGAACCTGGAGTGCACCATGGCTATAGCGGACTCGAATTTCGAATCTGACAAATCCAGATAGTAGTCCCTGAGCTGTTCGGGCGTGAGCATTCTCTTGTACACCATGCACCTGGTGGACAGGTTACACATGTAGAATTTGTCTGACCCCGGCCTCCCGGAGTCGGCGATGGTATTGTCGACGATCTTCCTGACGACGTACAACTTGCGTTCTAGGACTCCGGGCTGTCGTAGGACGTCATAAAGACCTGGACGATGCGGGGCTCGCCCTACAGGGCCATCCTGCCATGGACGGAGTGATCTACTGGGACATCCCTCTCGACGATGAAGTAGAGCGCGCGGTGAGTACACTCCTCCATGAAGCGGGCCATGAATTCCTTCGCCAGGGAGGGGTTCTTGGGGAGGAAGAAGATTTCCATGCCGTACTTTCTAGCCTTCGGCACCGGGATCCCCAATGTTTCTATAAAGGTGTGAGGATCTGCACAAGGATGCCCGTGCCGTCTCCAGTGCGGCCGTCGTCGTTCTTGGCGCCCTTGTGCGCCATGTTCTCTAGTAGCTCGAGCCCATACTCAACAATACGATGGCTTCTTCCTCCGTTGATGTTGACGGCCATGCCGACCCAGCAGGTATCGTGCTCGTACCCGAGATCGTAGAGTCCTGTGTCACCTCCGTTCATGCTCCTTAGTCCTCTCCCGCTTAGCGGATGAACAGAAGCTCACGGTACTTGGGGAGTGGCCACATGTCGTCGTCGACAATCATCTCGAGGGCATCGACGTGCTCCCTGATAGTCTCCAAATACGGAACAATGACGTCGTGGTATTGAACCGCCCTCTCTCTCTCGGTGGGGAGAGCATCGATCCTGTTGCACTCCTCCTCCATCATCACGGACAGTAAGCGAGCTTCGCTGGTGTGCATGGCGATGTTCTTGATGATCTGGATCTCGCCCGACGCGACTTGGTCGAAATCCTTTTTGTCAGTAAAGATATCCTTCATCTTAGAAACATTGTCCAGCAGGATGGACTGGTACCTGGTGGAGACGGGCAGAATATGATTGGCAGTTAAGTCCGCCAGGACCCTGGCCTCGATCTCGATCTTCTTGGTGTAGATCTCCCAGTTGATCTCGGCCCTGGCTTTGAGCTCGACCTCGGTCATGACGCCGACCTCCTTGTAGGTCTCGACCGTCCTCTTGGCGAGGAAAGAGTCGTAACATAGGGGTGCAGACGTCTCGCAGTCCAGACCGCGCTTCTTAGCCTTGGCCTTCCATTCGTTGGAGTACCCGTTGCCATCGAAGCAAACATTCTGGCACTTCCTGTAGGTCTCCCTGGTCTCGTCCAGAACAGCCTGTATGGTGGAGGAACCAGAGGTGATCCTCTTGTCTACACCCTGCTTGAACTTCTGAAGCTGGTAGGCTACGATGGTGTTCAGGACAGTGATAGCAGACGCGCAGTTGGCGGAGGAACCGACGGCCCTGAACTCAAACCTGTTCCCAGTGAACGCAAATGGCGAGGTCCTGTTCCTATCGGTGTTGTCGATCAGGAGCTCGGGGACCTGGGGGATGCCGAGGGTGTACCTACTATTGCCCTCGATTTTGACCATATCCTTGGACTTCAAGAGCTCCTTGAAGGCGTTGGAGACCTGGGTACCTAGAAAGGAGGAGATGATCGCGGGGGGAGCTTCGTTGGCGCCCAGTCTGTGAGAATTGGAGGCAGTCATGACGGACGCCTTCAGCAGGCCGTTGTTATCGTAGACGGCATTGAGGACATTAGCCATGAAGCAGAGGAACCTGAGATTCTCCTTGTCGTTCTTGCCGGGGGACATGAGCCCGATACCGGACTCGGTACCGAGGGACCAGTTGCAGTGCTTGCCGGATCCATTGATGCCAGCGAAGGGCTTCTCGTGAAGGAGCACCTTGAACCCATGCTTCTCGGCAACGTTCTTCATGAGCGCCATGAGCTCCAGGTTGTGGTCGATGGCTAGGTTGGCCTGCTCGAATACGGGCGCGATCTCGAACTGGTTAGGTGCAACCTCATTGTGTCTGGTCTTAATAGGGATGCCGAGCTTGTAGCACTCGAACTCCAGGTCCTTCATGAACTCCAGGACCCTGCTGGGAATGCTGCCGAAGTAGTGGTCTTCGAGCTGTTGGTTCCTGGCAGAATTGTGACCCACGAGGGTCCTCTCGGCCATAATCAGGTCTGGGCGCATGGCGTAAAGCGCCGCATCCACGAGGAAATACTCCTGCTCCCATCCAAGGAAGGAGAAGACGGGGTCATTTCTAATGCCGAAGTACTTCAGGACTTCGGCTGCGGCCTTGGCCACCGCGGCCTCGGACTTCAGGAGGGGTGTCTTGTAGTCGAGGGCCTCCCCGGTGTACGAAATGAACACGGTGGGGATGCACAGGGTGTCTCCCAGGACGAACGCAGGGGACGATGGGTCCCAGGCGGTGTACCCCCTGGCCTCGAACGTGTTTCTGAGACCGCCGCTGGGGAATGAGGACGCGTCTGGCTCCTGCTGACACAACAGTTTTCCAGTGAACTCCTCCAGACTCTCGCCTTTAGCGTAGGGCTCCACGAAAGAGTCGTGCTTCTCAGCGGTGCCGCCCGTGAGGGGCTGGAACCAATGGGTGTAGTGGGTGGCCCCCATGTCCATGGCCCAGCGCTTCATTCCGGCTGCAACTTGCTCGGCGACGTCCCTATTGAGGGTGACGCCTTGCTCGATCGACTTGTACACCTTCTGCCTCGTATCAGAGGACAGGTACTTCCTCATGTTCTTCCTGTTGAAGACGCAACATCCATAATACTCTGAGGTGGAGGGTGCAGGTGCCTCTGCCTTGACAGAGGGCCTTACAAAGGCCTCCTCTACAGCGTCGAACCTTGTGTAGGACATAAATCTCCGTTGTGTGTTCGGTGTAGATAAACCTTTCGAATTTATTGAGATAAAAAATCATTGATTCGAACATTCATTAGATGAATATCTAATTATATATGCGAAATTGGAGCAAAAATATACGTTTATACAATCATGCGATTCGAATGTATACATATGCGCCGTGAAGCGCAGCGGCCTTCTTCCTTACGACGGGAAAGTGGCGTCTCACATGCTGGCCCGGGACATCTCCGAACGATGAGAATGATTACACATATAATCTTAAATAGAAAACGCCATTTGCAGGGAAAGGAAATGGCCTTCAAACTCTTCAAAAGCGATGATGATGGAAAAGAGCTCATCAAGAGAAGCGAATACGCCAAGGCCGGGGGTATCGACGGCGTGGCAGCGGTGAAAGTCGTCCTCATAGGTTTTAAGACAGGTTCACGAACGTTAACGCCTACAAGAACCTGATCAAGACCTTAAACAGGCTTAAATGAAGAAGTTCAAGTTCAGACTCCCGACGTGAGCATGGACAAGCTCAGGACCAAGTGCGAGCTTATTGTAAGGAAGATCGAACTGCTCTTGTTCGGAGGCAACGGGCGGTAGCTAGTGGACAAAAAAAAGAAGTGTAGAAGTTGACCCAGGGTTACCAGGAGAGAATCGGGGATAGACACCTTATTCTTTTGAAACCGTTCAAGAACAACACCACGGTCACCGAAATGACGGAATTCTACAGCCCTATGACTGTGTCTTACGATTCATGATTGACGGCATCACGTAGGACAACCTCGCTTAGGCCGCCGAGTATGAGCAGATTGCCGTGAGGTATCGCCAGCAAAACGGGTAGAGCGGCAACGCCAACCTGGAGGGCAAAACGTACTCCACCATTTGCATCTGCTGGCTTTGCAGAACGATTGCCACAGGAAAGGGAATCCATCTATTTTTTAAAAATCGACCCATACAGGTAGTGATTTGATAGCTTTTTGAAGAATGTTCACATAGCGTCAACTATCTCAAATTTCAAACCTGAGTTTATTACTTGTACTCAGCGACTTACGCACATTTGTGTGCACCCTCACAGGTGCACATATATGCTGTTAAGAACTAGTGACAAACTTAGAATACAAGACATTCGTCCAATGCCTTAGGAGTGACAAAGTTTTGAGAAAGCGCAGCATTATCAAAGATGTGAACTTTTAG
>CAZXOR010000021.1:0-9099 GCA_964642395.1 uncultured Methanomassiliicoccales archaeon
ACGCGTTCTCGGATCCTTCAAAGCATCTTTGATCTTGTGTTTGTTCTTGACAACGATCGTCATGAAGACGCCAGTCATCTCGGCGAGCTCAGTGGCTGCTACGGCCCATGATCTCGGATAGCGCTACCAGCATGTGTCTGCGCTGTTTTCGTCCAACTCGGATATCATTACGTCGAAAAACTCCTGTACATCGTTAGAATCAACCACGCACTGCATGGATTAACAATGTAAGATTAGAGATAATAATTAATCGAATTTCTTAATAGACTCTTAGTGTGACCGTGGAGCAACGGTACTCAATTTACTTCCTCGAAGTCGACGATGTATGTATTCCTCCTATCATCGTGAGCGAGCCGGAAGGCTCCGATGATACCACCCGTCATAGTGGCCTGCGCTACGACTGCTGTGGCGGCAGCACTCATTGCCGTATTTCTCATAATGGAGTACCGCAAGATATGATCCTTGGCCTGGATCTATTATATAGCCCTTAAACCATCATTAAAGGTATAGAAAACTTTTTCGGATCCCAGAGCGGGGTCCATCCCGAACTTTCAACATATATTGCACAGCCCGATATAGGGCGTATGGGCCTGGGAGCAAGAATGTACAGGAACGTGGGGTTCTGGAAACTACTCGGTACGATCCGGTCGAGGTTCAGGTTCAGTACTTCCCAATCCTCTTCAACCAGGCCTTCATACCCTTCTCGTACCCATTGTCGGACACCTCGTAGAACCTCCTGCCTACCAGTTCGTTAGGCAGGTACTGCTGGTCCACGTAATGGTTCTCGTAGTCGTGAGGGTATTTGTATGTCAGGCCCCTGCCCAGCTCCCTGGCCCCGCTGTAGTGGGCGTCCTTTAGATACGGGGGTATCCCGCCCGTAGGCTCCTCCTTCACGGATTTCATTGCAGATAACACAGCATTGTAGGCGGAGTTACTCTTGGGGGCGCATGCCACATACGTGACAGCCTGGGACAGTATGATCTGGGACTCCGGCATACCCACCTTCTCCACGGCCTGGGCGGCAGCCACCGCCACCAAGAGGGCTTGGGGGTCTGCGTTGCCAACGTCCTCCGAAGCGCAGATCATTATCCTGCGGGCGATAAACTTTACATCCTCCCCGGCGTAAAGCATCCTCGCCAGGTAGTACACGGCGGCGTTAGGGTCCGACCCACGCATGCTTTTAATGAACGCAGAAACGGTATCGTAGTGGTTGTCGCCCTCCCTGTCATAGTTCAGCACCCTGCACTGGATGCATTCGGACGCAACGTCCAGCGTGATGTGGATCCTGCCATCCTCTCCGGGCATAGTGGTGAAGGCCCCGATCTCGAGCGCGTTCAGGGCGACCCTGGCGTCCCCGTTAGCAATGTCGGCGAGGAAAATCGCCGCGTCGTCGTCAAGGTCGACACCCATCCCGCCGAGTCCCCTCTCACGATTGGTTACAGCCCTGAGGAGTAGCGTCCTTATGTTCTCCCGGGACAGTGGCTTAAGCTCGAAGATCCTGGACCTGGAAACAAGCGCCCTGTTCACTTCGAAATAGGGGTTTTCGGTGGTAGCACCTATGAGGATGACGGTGCCGTCCTCCACGAAGGGCAGCAGGTAATCCTGCTGGGCCTTGTTGAACCTGTGAATCTCGTCTATGAACAGGATGGTACGCTTCTCCTCCATGCCCTGAGCGTCCCTGGCTTTCTGCACCGCCTCCTCCATGTCCTTCTTGCCGGCAGTGGTGGCGTTGATCTGCACGAACCTGGCGTGGGTTGTGTTGGCTATCACCTTGGCCAGGGTGGTTTTCCCGGTCCCGGGAGGACCGTAGAATATCAGGGACCCGATCCTGTCCGCGCGGATAGCCCTCGAGAGAAGTCTGTTCTCCCCGATGATGTGCTCCTGACCAACCACATCGTCCAGGGTGCGGGGGCGCATGCGGATGGCCAGAGGAGCTTCCCTCTCTAAGACGCCTTTGCGCGTGTACTCAAACAGGTCCATGTCACGCCATCGCCCGCATACGTCTTAACCTGTGCGGGGCTGTCCCCCTTCGACATTGATTTATAAATGTGAAGACTAGGCAGTAGCATGGCAGACCTGCACGATCGCTGGGTCGCTGAGAGGAGGAACGAGCACTACTACAAGCTCGCCAAGAAATTGAACTACCGCTCCAGGGCATCCTTCAAGCTAATCCAGATCGACAACCGCTTCGGGATATTTAAGCCCGGGGACGCGACCGTGGACCTTGGTGCCTGCCCCGGCGGATGGTGCCAGGTAGCGCAGGAGCGCACATGGCCCAACGGCAGAGTCATTGGCGTCGACCTCAGATACATCAAGCCCATCGAAGGTGTAGAGACGTTCGTCGGCGACATCACCGAGGACTCCACCATGATCGAGCTCATAGACAGGTTCGGCGACAAGGCCGACGTGGTGCTCTCGGACATGGCTCCAAACATCGCCGGCCACCACTCCATGGACCATGCCCGGTCCATCAATCTTTGCATGTATGCGGTGGATGTCTGCGACCACATCCTAAAGAAGGAGGGCAAGCTGATCATGAAGGTGTTCATGGGCGACATGCTGGACTTCCTACTGGGGGAGCTCAGGAAGCGCTTCCAGTCCGTGAAGATCCATTCCCCCGACGCATCCAGAGACACCTCGTCTGAGGTCTACATCATCTGCCAAGGGTACTATGGCAAATCCCGCATCGCCCCGAAGAAGCTGGAAGCCGAGGAGAAGAAGCCGAAGTTTACTATCAAAGGCGGCTTCATCTGATCTCTATCTCATCCTGCATCGTTAGCGACCAATCACTGGAGGATACCGAACCTGCCAACGGTCCTGATGTCTATATACCGGCGGTTCACGCTGAGCCTGTCGAATCCCCCCGAAGGCATATTGCGGCCATAGTTAGGTGTAGATGACGTGAACGTCGACGATCGAATTGTCCTCGGGAGGATGTATGGACAGCATTACCAGCAAGGGTCACTGGAGGCGAGCGCAAACATTAGCGCAACCCCACAACAATCAGCCCCGCCATCAAGACGGAGTCTAGCACGGAGTTGCCGGCCAGGCCGCGGAACAGGCGCTCCAGGAAGCCGGATGTCACTTTGGATAGGCAATACCCGATGGGCGATCCGCCGTTGATGATGATAGCCTCAGCGTTGGTCGGCATTCTCAGTCCCAGCAACTTGTCGAAGAACACCCAAATAAGCATGAATCCCAAGACTGTGCGGGTGACAGCCAGGCAGAGCTCCCATCTGACACGGCGATCCTCTGGGATGTTCAGAGCGACGTCCATAGAGGTAGGTGGCGGGAAGAACTAATAGGTCTTGTGCCGGCCCAGCCTCCCGGCACGTAAGACGTCAGCTAGGCCTGGCTGGCATCAGTCTCGCATAGTCGTCTCGTGTGAACAGGACTTCCGCCTCCGGGGCGCCGTAGACGTCGCCCGCATCGCAGATGTACAAATAATGGTCCCCTCCTCTACGAACTGCCTAAGCTTGACGCAGATGGCTAGTTTGTTCTTCACGTGGATCCTGATGCCGGAACCCTCAATTTCTATTAACTCCATGCACCCCGACTTGTCGCTGCTCCTGTCAGAGTAGAACCCGCGTTGGACCACCTACTCCCTGATCCACGGCAGGTACGGTGACGACCATCTCGCCGCTGCCGCGAAGCATCTCACTGGTGTAAGGCCTGCGTCCTGTGATGAAGGCCACGATGGGCGGGTTGAACGACAGGTATGTGAACTAGGACATCGGCGCCAGGTTTGGCGTACCGTCGGGCACGGTGGTGCATATCACGGTCATTGGGTTTAGGAATGTATACTCTATCGCCTCCACGATGTCTATCTTCTCCATGCGGATTACTTGTCAGGACATACTGGTGCGCAGATACAAGCAAGTAAGAAAAACATACTTACTTGGTATCGTGTACCATACCACCAGTGCCGATGAACGCCGACGACATGACCTTCGATAACTTCACCAGATGCTTTCACTGTATCATACTCACCAAGTTCAGGAACTGCCCGGTATTACTCTACTCCAGATGCTGCAGGGGAAGTGGAAGTTCCAGATATCTACGAGATCTGCATAAAGGACCCCATCCGCTACGGCGAGCTCCGGAGGGCCATACCGAGGATAACGGGCACGATACTCTCATCTTCGCTGAAGGAGCTCGAGTCTGACGGGCTAGTGACCAGGATGCAATACAACGAGATTCCGGTGAGGATGGAGTATTCACTGATCAACAGAGGCAGTGACCTGAGTCGGTGTTCTACGAGATGGCCCGCTTGGGCCTAAGGCACGTCCCCTGATCAGTCCCAGAAACGCCTATTTTTGGCGTAGAGAATCTCCGCGTTCATGATGTCGCGGTAGAAGTCGTCCTCGTCTACGTGCATACTGCGGAGGATCCTGGACGCGGCGTTCGGGCCGATCCCTCTGCCCGCTAGGACAATGACCGCGCGCTTACCCTGCTCATTAATCAGGTTGGCGTTCCTGGAGAGGCGCATCCTGTCTCTCTTTTCCTTCGCCGAGAGTTCGGTAAGTTTCGCCAGGCGGATATTGTCCCTCTCGTACTTCTTCAGGACGGCGATCATCACACCGCTGCATTGGGAGCACTTGAATCTTTTCGGCGCGTCCCCCACCCGAAACCTCCACTGGGAACCGCAGTTTATGCAGGATGCGAACAACACCTCGTCCTCCAGTCTCTTCTTCAGAGCCATAAGAATGGAGTGGTCGGCGCGGACCGGCTGCATCAGCTCTTTGGATCTAACGATGCCCTCCAGGCCTATGGCGGAAATGGTCCCGAGCTCCACCGTTATCTCGCCAGAGGCAATCATAGACACGACCTTCTCAGTGTTGGGTATGTCTAGGTCCTCCCAGAGCACCTTGTTTACCGCCTCGCAGTAAGCGGGGGTATCCCTATGCATCTCGAATAGCCTGCTGAAGTTCATGAAACGGTGGTCAGCGTTCTTCTCGATGATCCCGAACTTTTTAGCGACGAACATGAACCTCCACCTTAAGAAAGAGGAATTCAAGATGCTGATCCTGGCCAGAGTCTCGATGGTTCCGGGCTTCACGGACCTGACTGTTTCCATGATGTCGTCGCGTTTTATATTCCTGGGTAGTTCCAGGATAATCCTGTAGGGATCCGTCGTCATCTTCACGCTCTCGCCCAGGCGCGCCGTGAGCAGAGCAGCATAGATCTTGCCAAAGGTTTCGTTCACCCGGCTCCCGAAGCAGCCGTTGATGATGACCAGCCTATCGCCCACCTCCACGGTGACGAGTCTGTCGGTGGGCATTTTGAACCTCTCGTCCTGGTTGGCAAAGTACTTCAGTAGCACTCTGCGGCAGCCCTCGTCGCCAGGGTAGTCCCTTAAGTTCCTGAGGCGGCGTATCTTGCCCACTTCCATGGCGACCTCGAATGGGACCGGGATGTCCGAGCCCATCCAGTTGGGAACGGCCCCCACCTCGCGGGCCTCCTCCACCAAAATCTCGTCCTCCTGCATCTCCACGATGCGCCATGTCCTGCCCTTGGCGATGAACGTGGCGTACTCCTCCGCGAAGGACGTCACGAAGCTCTCGTCTAAGGTGCCGATAACGGCGCGTGTCCCGATGTCCCTGATCATGTAGCTGCGCTCATCGGGGATCATCGAGATGTTCTCGTAGAAGTAGTTCATCCCCTTGCGGGACCTGCGGAAGGAGTCGCCGTCGTCGAATAGCATCCTGATGGATTTCAGCTGCTCCAGCACATCCTCGATGTTCTGCCTGGTTATGTCCCTGAACGGGTAGGCGCAGGAGAACACCCTGAATGCCGTATCCCTATCTACTTCTCCGGACATTGTCATGGCTATGAGCTAGTTCGCCACGACGGACATCGGGCATGGCCTGCCCTCCCAGTGCTCCAGCTCTTTGGAGTTGCATCTCCTGGCGATCACCATGATCTCAGCGACTTCGTCAGGGGCGGTGGCGATAACCTTCGCCCTGATGTGTTCCCCGATTCTGTGTCCCGCGCGCCCCGCCCTCTGGATCATTCTAGACACCTGCCTTGGGGAGTTGTACTGGATGACCATGTCCGTGGACCCCACATCAATGCCAAGCTCCAGCGAAGACGTGCAGATTAACGCCTTGATCTCGCCGCGCTTGAAACGGTCCTCCATGTCCATGCGGTTTTCCTTGGACAGGGAACCGTGGTGCACGTCGATCGATATATCCTCGTCCCACAGATGGTAGCGGGCGGCCAGCCATTCGGCAGTCTCCCTGGTGTTCACGAAAAACAGCGTGGACCTACCGGACTCTATGATCTCCCTGGCCCTCTTCATTACGGCCAGGATGTTCGGGTCACTTTGGAGTTTGTCCAGGAGCATGGGGTCTTCGTCCGGCTCTGGGCTTTCCACGTCGATGTTGAAGTCGCGATGGGTGTCGTGCTTGCGTACGGTTACCTCCCTGCAGGAGCCCACCAGGAACCCGGCGACGCTGTCTACGTTTCCAACGGTTGCGGACAGACCTATCCTCTGGTACTCTCCGGCGATCAGCGCCAACCTTTCCAGGGCCACGCTGAGCTGCGCCCCCCTCTCCGTGTTGAACAGCTCATGGATCTCGTCCACGACCACCCACTGCACGTTCCTCAGGTGCTGCAACAGGCGCTTGCCTGTGAACATGACCTGTAGCGTCTCGGGAGTGGTGATCAGGATCTCGGGGGGGTTTTGGGATTGATGGCTCCTCTCGGCCTGGGACGTGTCCCCGTGCCTAACGCCGACGGTGATGTTTAGCGCGCTGCCGTACTCCTTCATCCTGCGGAGCATGTCCCTATTTAGCGCACGCAGCGGCGTGATGTACAGGCACCTGAACCCCGACCTGCTGCCCTTAGTGCGGAATATGGTGTCGAACACCGGGAGCATGACAGCCTCGGTCTTCCCGATCCCGGTAGGGGCGACCAGCAGGATGTTGCCGCCCTCAAGTATCCTGGGGATGACGTCCGCCTGCGGAGGCGTCGGTTCGGTGATGCTTCTCTTCGCCAGCGCGGACACAAGCTCGGTGCTCAGGCATTGGAATAGCATAAAAAGCGGATGTAGCCGGGTTTTCCCTAATATTTCAATCTCACTCGGATGGCGTTTCCTGCTTGGTAGCGGTGACTTCAAGGAGCACCTGAGACAGGTCCATCACCTTGATATTGGACCCGATCTTCTTGGCCCCCTGGGTCAGGTTGAGCACGCAAAAGGGGCAGCAGGTGATGAGGACCTCGGCTCCAGTCTCCTCGGCGTCCCTGATTCTCTCGGCGGCCACGTTGGTAGCGAAGTCATTGAATTGGGACTTGTACCCGCCTCCGGCACCACAGCACCTGGAATTCTCCCTGGATCTCTCCATCTCTACGAACTCGACGCCTTTAATCTTCCTGATGATGTTCCTGGGGGCGTCGTAGACACCGGAGTGTCTCCCGAGGTGGCAGGGGTCGTGGTAGGTGACCTTGTGCTTGAACTCGTTGTCGAGGGACAGCTTCTTGTCGTTGATCAACTGTTCCACATACTGGGAGAAGTGATAGACGTTTTGGCCGACCTTGGCATAATACTTGCCGAAGTCGCTGGAAACGGTCTTATAGCATCCAGAGCAAGTCATGACCATGTCCTTGGCGCCCATGCCGTCTGCCTTCTCGACGACGGTCTCGGCACATCCTAGAGACGCGGTCTTGTTCCCGGTCCTCAGTAAGGGCGATGAGCAGCACCACTCCTTGTCGCCGAGGCAGTTCATCTTGATCCCAGCCTTGGCCAGGACTCTAACGCCGGCCTGGGCTATGGGTTGCATCCTGTATGACCCGGTGCATCCAGCGAAGAAGATGACGTCGGCAAGGCTGTGTCTCTCGACGTCCTCGGGCCACCATGCGTCCCTCTTGGAAGGGGGCTCGCCGTAGGGGTTGTGGCACTCGGCCACCTTCGCGGCCATGCCTTTGTGCGCAGAGAGGGGTCCGACGCCGTTCTCGACGATCCAGGCCCTCATGTCCTCCCAGAAGTCTACCAGGTGAATCTGCGCGTGACAGACAACCTCGCAGTTCCCACATCCGGTGCACTTATACATGGCGTCAACGAACTCGGAGCTGAGGCTGACTTCTCTGTTGAGCATGCCGTCTAACATGCCAGTGCCCACTTTGTCAAGCTGGTTGACGTAGTAGATCTTCCCTCTAGGGGTGACCGACTCCCAGGGGGTCTGGTTGTGCGCCTCGCAGACGTCGATGCAATATCCGCATTGCAGGCATGCGGTCAGCACTCTTTGCACGCGGGGGAGCTTAATAAACTCGAGTTTTTTAACTTTGATCTCTATCATGTTGCCGATCCTCTGGACATGTTTGACGACCTTCCGACAGGCCGTCATTCCTGAAAGTTCAAATCCACTGGGTATATAACGATTTTAGGGTCATGTGGGCCGTGTGAAAGGTAATACGAGCAGTAATAATGAGATTGAATGAGATAGACGGAAAGATGCTCAGGGATAAGGCCGTCAGGATGTGGGGTTCGGCGAGCCAGGCGCCCTCAGGGTGTACGCAATGATGTACGAGGAGGCAGGGGCCTGAAACTAGAGGCGTGCAACGGTCTGGGATGCTGGCCGTTCGACCTGGTAATCGTCTCTGGGCTGGACTAGAACTCCGACCTGTCCCCCTGGAGGTGCAATCCTGTGCTCAGGAGTGGGAAAGCCTTCGTAAGAAATACCAAAGCCTTCGCCAAGTTCATAGAGGAGAGTGTGACCCCATATGCAGATGGGATCTCGGGCGAAGCCGGGGAATCGGTAAAGGCCCGATAAAAAGTAAACACGATTATAGGCATGAAGCGATGGTATAGTTTCAATCACCGTGCCATTCGTCTCTTTTGATGTTGATCGTGGCGAAGTTCTCGTCATTGACAATGATTCCTGGCTTCTACTTCCACTCATCCAGAACACATTTGACTCTCAGTCCCAACTCATTCGTCGTCGAGCCAATGAGATTCACGACGATCTCATAAGAAGACAGCGCTTGGCCCTTCCAGTTCATGCTGATGAATGAGAACATACTATACTCGATCTTGTTCCACTTCGACGTCCCAGGCGAATAGTGCCTCACGTGAAACGTGAGGCCAGTGAAATCAACAAA
>CAZXOR010000022.1:0-9027 GCA_964642395.1 uncultured Methanomassiliicoccales archaeon
GTCGTCTTCGGGACGCGAAGAAGGAGGAGGTCGGGAACTTCAAGAACGACGGCGCTGAGTATCGCCCGAAGGCTATGCCGGGGCTCGTTAACAACTACGATTTCTGTGACAAGAAAGCGCTCCCATACGGGATTTACAACGTCGGTTACAACAAAAGCTTCGTCGACGTCAGGATGAGCACTGATACTGGCCAGTTCGCCGTGAAGAGTATATTTTCATGGTTGTTCCTGATAGAACAGTACACCTATCCGGATGCGAAGGAGGTTATAATCACCGCCGATGGAGGCGAAAGCAACAGTTCCCGCCTGTAGCTGTGGAAGTACGAGCTCCAGAAGCTAGCTGATTTCACCGGCCTCGCGTTCCACGTGAGGCACTATTCGCCCGAGACGTCGAAGTGGAACAAGATTGAGCATAGTATGTTCTCATTATCAGAATGAACTGGAATGGGCAGCCACTGTCGTTCTATGAAATTGTCATGAACCTCATCGATTCGACGACGAACGAGTTGGGACTGAGGGTCAAATATGTTCTGTATAAGTGGAAGTACGAGCTTGGAATCATGGTCAGCAACGAGGACTTCGCCACGATCAAAATTAAAATCGAATTTATTAGTTAATACTATACGCACACGCGTGCGCGCGCACTTTCGAGCATGCGCGTGTACGTTATTGAGTACAAGTGACAAACTCAGGTAAGAAGGAAGGTCTACGACGAACTGCTAAATGGAAGACCGTCAGCAACGAGAAGAGAACTATCCTCATAATGGACCAATCGTGTGGACAAAAGCTACCTGGCCTAAATATTCGCCAGGGAGCATTACAGGACCAGCTTGGTTATCAACTTCTCAGATGTATCCGAAACGTCAATGGCTACTTCAGGGAAAACACAGAGGACCTGGACTTGTTCTTCATCAAGTTGTCCTACCATTTAGGTTCAAATTGTACCGCACGAATCCGTAATAATATTCGACGAGGTCCAGTTATTCCATATGGCCATATAAAAAATTAAACAGTTTGTAAAACACGGCCGTTTCAACTACATATAGACTGGATCCCTGCTTTCGATAAAGGAGAACACCAATGACATCTTGATCACTTTGGAAGAACGTCACATAATCCTGCATCCAATGGATTTCGAGGAATTCCTCTGGGCAATGGGGGATGAGACGATCATCTCGTCCCTGAAGGAGTGCTTCGAGAAGAGGATACCGTTAGGACCGGAAGACCACAGGAGAGCGATGAACCTGTTTAGACAGTACATGATAGTCAAAAGGATGCCCCAGGTCGTGGAGACATACGTTAAGACGAAGGACCTGACCGAGACAGACTCGGTCAAGAAGAACATCATCAGTCTGCTGCCAGGATGTCGGGAAGTATGCGAAGAACGCAAGCATGTGAAAGCCATACTTGACAACATACCGGCGAGCCTGTCCAAGAATGACAAGAGGTTCTCGCCAGGAGCCATGAGAAAGAAATCGACAACTAGAGACTAAGAACGATTTCTTCTGGCTGGACGACTCCATGGTGGTGAACATATGCTACAACACCACCGACCCGGAGATGGGCCTGATGATGTGTCTGGACAGGACCACCCTCAAGCTATACATGGGTGACACAGGACTCTTGGTGACGATGTCCATGATGGATCATGGACTTAGAGACAAGGACTTCTATAGAAACATCCTGATCGACAGTATGAACGTGAATAAGGGCATGTTCGCAGAGAACATCGTCGCAGAGATGCTCCAGCCAACGACACGAAACTACTCTTCTATTCGAGAGCGGACAAGGAGAACAAGGACGAGATCATGAAGTTGAACTTCCTCGTGCGCATCGGCGGGAGGTTCTCTCCTGTGGAGGTGAAGTCAGACAACAAAATACAATACTCCTCCTTTGACGAGTTCAGGAAGAAGTTCGACGAAACGATCAGACAGCCCTATATGCTCTGCACCATGGATATGTATGAGACGGAGTCCTCCTCTCACTGTATATGGCTTTCTTGCACTTACTCAGAGCATCGTGTTGGTATCGATGTCAAAGACCAGCCTGTATTCTCCGGCGTCGTGGATGGTTCTATACACTATGCCGTTGCATATCCATGCTATGCAGGCACGGTCGCCTGTGATGAAGTGGACCCAGCAGCTCCTGTCACCAAAGTTAAAATACACCATCTCCATGGCAACGGGCGGAGAGTCACTTCTTATACAGTCGACTAAGCCGTCGTAGTCTGTAGACATGCAGAACGCGGCGGTCCTACCATCGACGCCCATCACTGTGACCTCAGCCTCCGTCGGAGAGATGGCCCTGACAATGACCTTGAAGTTGTCAATCATCTCATTGCAGATGCACCTGAGGCTGTACACGTTAGTGTCACTGGTCTCCAAGGACGTCCTGGACAGTCGGGTGCCCTCGACATAGAACCCAGGTATCCATATGGCGACCGTCTCCACCACTTCATGGACTGGGAACGTGGTGTGAATTATGCCACGGCGAGGCCGTGGGGGCTTAAGAATTAGATTCCCTCAGGACGTTCATTTTATACCTGTAAAGTCAAAAGGCCTCGTCGACGGAGACCGGGCCTTCCCAGTTTATTATTGTGTAGCGCATTCAGTCCAAGGTCTCGTAGGTCCCGGAACGAGAAGCTGTTTCTTTCGTAGAAGTTGAACCTGCGAAGCCTCTGCCCAATGTTCTCCGCGTCCCTGTTCACCAGTTCTACGTTGAGGAAAAGTTTCCTACCCTTGTAGGAGCGCTTGATGGTCCACAGGGTGTCGAAGCCGATGCTGGAGTTGCGGCTGCCGGGACCACAATCAGGTACAACAGAAAAACCAGATCCTCCGTGTAAACCACGTATGCAATTCCGGAGAACCCGCCAGCGTCGATCCAGAGGAACCTGCAATCTGGGTCCTTCATGAGAGAGACCAGCGCGTCAAAAGGGACGCACTCCTCCTCTTAGAACACGTCCTCATAGAGCTCCCTGCCGCGTCCCTACATAGAAGGGTCCAGCAGCCTCAGATCGAATCCGGTAATGCGGTCACCCATACTTTTCCGCGGACCCGCGTCAGGGCCGTCTTCCGAAGGCGACGATCGACAGTACGCTCAAGGACGGGTCCAGGCCGGCCTCCCTCCTCACGAAGTTCTCAGCCGACTCCGAGTCCGAGCCCCTGAGCCTGACCTGTATCCAGCAGCTCCCAAGGCCGAGGTCCTCAGCTTCCAGTTGCATCATAACAGTGGCGATGGAGGCGTCCTCGATCCACACGTCGCAGACGCTCGGGTCGGCGGCAACGATGACAGCGAAGGTCGCCGTCTCCAGCGGAATGGTGGACGACGGCTTGCAAAATGCCAGCCTCCTTATCAGCCCCACATCCCGGACGGGCACCAGCCTGACGTCTTTCAGGTTCCTGGAGGAGGGGGCTATTCGGCCAGCTTCCTCGATGAGGGACATCTCCTCTCCAGAGAGGGGCACATCGGTAAAGGTCCTGCACGTCTTCCTCCTTCTGGCTAGCTCTATGAACATTGGATCACTCCAGCAGGATAGCAGGCCTTCCGGGGGCAGCCGCCCTAGCCTTGTTCTAAGGATCGTAAACGTTGGGCTAGTCAGCGGAGAACACCTCCACCTCCAGACCGGTTTCCCCGGCGAGGAATTCCCTGACAGAGGTCAGCAGTGAGAATTCGTCAGTCTTGTACAGCATACTCTTAGACTCAGGGGACGACCTGGGGAACTCGACGGCCACTTTCTTGGCCAGCTCCATGGCGGCCTTGCCGTTCCATTTTATGGACTCATCGGCCATGCAGGCCTTGATCAAGTTGGGAACTGTGAGCCTCCCCTCCGACATCATGGCGGCGCCCCTCCTCATGACCTCCCTCTTCCACTCGGCGGAGGTATAAAGGATGATCTTGCTAGGCTCTACCTTAACTATCTTCCTGATCTCGATGATATCGGACATCACGTTCCTGATTAGGTTCTCACCGTACTCGGACTCCAAGGAGATCCTGACGGGGTCAGCCTCCGGCAGCTGGGATGCGGAGACAAG
Organism: uncultured Methanomassiliicoccales archaeon; assembly: GCA_964642395.1. Lineage (GTDB taxonomy): Archaea > Thermoplasmatota > Thermoplasmata > Methanomassiliicoccales > Methanomethylophilaceae > Methanoprimaticola. Next base: position 4,031 of record CAZXOR010000022.1, read on the forward strand.
ACCGTCGAACCCGGCATCCTTCCACAGCTCCTCCGCCGTGTGGGGAGTCACAGGCATCATGGCCTAGATCCAGATCCTCAGAGCCTCGCGAATGTTGTCGACGTTGCTCCCGCCGCGCCGGGAGTACCACTTGATGTCGTTATACATGTCGAAGTATACCACAGTGGTCATCTGCCTAAGGTCGTAGGTCTCCATGGCCTCCCTGATTTCGTTGAGATGGGTGTTGAACCTGGACATCAGCCAGACGTCCATTTCCCCGACGGGAGAGTCGGACTCGGTGGCGATGAGCTCCTGTACCGCACCGAAAATCCTGTCCACTCTCTGGCGATAGGTCATGACGATGTCCTCCGACCACTCCACGTCCACAAACATCGACGCCACGTGGGCGTAGTACAGCCTCATGGCGTCTACTCCAAACTTGGTCGCAGCGCCGGGGATGGGCTGCGCCCCTCCCTTAGACTTAGAGATCTTGTCGCTGTTCTTGTCAGTGATGTACCAGTGGACTATGATGCCCTTGGGGTATACATTCTCGGGGAGGATGGCCACGTGATTGAACAAGAATGCGGGGAAGTGAACGGTCATGTGTTCTTTGCCGCCCAGGTTAATGTCCAGTGGGTACCAGTAGAGGACGTCCGCCCTGATGGTGTCCAGCAGGTCCGCAGGCACGCCGGTAGACCCGGATACCTCCGCGGCATTCCCCCTCCCGAGGATGACGTAGTCGAAAAACGCTTCTGTCATCTGATCCGGCTCAATGTAGTGAGAGTTGACATAAAGTGAGATCGTGTAATAGATAGGATACAGGGTGGAGTCCGAGATGGCCTCGATGATCCACTTATCGTCGTAGGGGAACCTGGTGCCCAGCCAGTTGCCCAACCTGACGCAGGCCCTCTCCCTGAACCATTCTAGGACACCGTGCACGTTCTCGGCGTATTCCTGGGGGTTAATATCCATGCCCCTGCTGTGAGCGGAGGTCCTTTCGGTCAGGTCCTTATCCACATAGTTGATGAACCACTGGTCATCGATCCTCCTGATGTGGACCCTACGGCCGCACCTGCAAACCACCTCCTCAGTGAGATCGTAAAAAGACTCGGCCTCCCCTGCGTTAATCATAGCTTGGCGCATCCTGTCCTTGGCCTCCTCCACGCGAAGACCGGCGTACTCGCCGCAGGTGTCCTTCATGTAACCAATGTGGTAGCCATCATTGTAAACCTGTCTCTTGGCGTCAACCAACTTAGGATCGCCGGGCTGGGTAATGCTCAGCCTGTCGATTATGTCCTTGGCAGGAAAATCGCCGTAGCCATTCATCTCAATGATCGAGATCGGAACGACAGAATCAATGAGCTCCTGCGACAATCCGTACTTCTCCCTCAGGGCGGGGTCCTTCTTTACGGCCTCTAGCGAGATCCAGTCATCGGGTGCGTCGGATGGGACAGATGTGACCAGACCAGTGCCCACATCAGGGTCGCAGAATGTCGCTGGGAAAACAGGGATCTCCTTGTGGATCATAGGTGCCTCGCACATCCACCCGATCATTTCACTTCCCGGGATTGTGCCGATCTCCTTAATGCTGTCATTCTGGAGCCGCAGCTTCTCGGACGCCTGCAAAGACACAATCCAGGTCTCCCCGTCCTTCCTGATCCTCCTGTATTCCACCTCTGGGTTCACCCAAAAGCAGACCTAGCCGTACACGGTCTCTGGCCTGAGCGTCGCCGCAACCAGGAACTCGTCCCAGTGCCTGAATTTGAGGAGGGTGTACTCCTGTGTCTCCGCCCTTCCGCCCTTGGAGATGTCCGTCTCGGAGGGATCGACCGCGACGGGCCCGCAACTTGGGCATGCCGGTGCATAGTAAGGCTTCTGGATCAGAAGGCCAGCGTCGTGCAACTTCCTGAACTGCCATTGGATGAACTTGCCGTAGTCGGGGTACAGTGTGCATGTGAACCTTCTCCAGTCGGCGAGGAACCCAAACCTCTTCCAGTAGTCGTTGACATAGACCTTGTTGAAAAACTCGACAACGGACATGGGGTCTCTCATCCTTTCGAGGTCAGCGTCAGTGCAGCCATTCCTCCTGAGGTAGTCGATGGTAGCCTCGTCACCGCGGGCGATCCTGTTGTATAGTGAGATGCCACCATTGCCGGTGGCGTGGGTCCCCACGGGGAAAAGGACATTGTACCCGGTCATGCGCTTGTACCTACCAATGCTGTCTACGTAGGTGTATCCGCGAAGATGCCCGACGTGGAGGTATCCGGTGACGCCGGGGTACGCGAAGATGATCATGAACTTGGGCTTAGACTCATCCCTTTCGGACCTGTCCAGACCCGCCTCCGCCCAGCGGGCTTGCCATTTGACTTCAATGCTTTCGTAGTTGTTTGGCATAAGGATCCCTTGTTTCTACGTGCACATATAAAAGAATGCGTTAAATATTCTATGTAGGTTTATCCTAAGCTCGGCACCGCCGTGGTGATGTAGAGAGTGACGTATCACTACTAGGCGTCTTACAACGCCATACGCCGGAAAACGGCAATCCATAGATCCATGCATCGTATGACACTGTAAGACAGAAATGTAAGACGTTTGTATCTTTAGTCAACTATATTTACTGAATAACCGTTATTAGATGTGCAGATGGGTACATTTCATCGAAATCACCATTCGGGCATTCTCATTGGATGCCGAGATGTATACGGAATTGTTCGAATTCCGTAGTATTTTGATGTCTTCCTATGTCTTACGCTTGTCTGACAATCTTTAAATATACGTAAGACATAATCTTGATTGCAAACGAGAAGGGATGGGAAAAAGTCTCTCTTGCACAAAGAAAAGGATGGACATGACCGACGACGGATTCAAAATCACCCTCAGGATGGGAATCGAGGAAGCCCAGTCACTGGACGACTTCGTTAGTGAGCGTGATCTGAACAGATCAGAGTTCATCCGCGAGGCCATCAAAAGGTACATGGAGATGTATGACACTCCTATCGCACAAACGGCCTCCGAAAGCGGGATCTTCATTCGCTTCAGCAACTTGCACATGGATGCACTTGGCTAGTTCATTCAACGCGGAATGTACCTGAACGAGGAAGAGTTTGTCCGTAAGTGCGTGCTCGACAAGATCGTCCCGAAGACGGTCGAGGAAGAGGTCATCGAGGACTCTTTCAGGATGGCACAGAGGAACGCTGCACTCAAGTGAAGAAACAAAAGGGATGGGAAATCGCATCCTTCGGCCGGATGGGAACGGCTTCAGCCGAGGTCGGGGGATGCAAATCAAACCTCTTCGGAAAAACTAACGAGCAACGGATGATGCACATGACAGGGAACGACATCGAGATCGCAACAGAGCCGCGCATAGCGGTTATCGGCGTCGGCGGAGCTGGATGCAACATCGTCAGTGCCATTAGTGATTCGCTCTGCGCAGTGGACACCGTCGCCATCAACACCAACAAGGATGCCCTGCACAGGACTTCCGCCGACATAAAGGTCTACATCTGTAAGAATATCCTTAAGGGAGGGGGGACCTGCGGGGATGCCGTGCTCGGCAGGAAATGCGCAAACATACACAGGAGAAAATCAAATAGGCCTTCACCGGATACGACGTTGTGTTCGTCATCGTGGGCCTCGGTGGGGGCACCGGAACCGGAGTCACCTCCGTCGTCATCGACGCGGCCAGATCCCAGGGAATACTCACTTTCGTAGTGGCAATTAGTCCCTTCTCCTTTGAGAGGAGGCGCAAAAAGATCGCCAAAGAGAGTTACAAGCACATCAAGACCATCTGCGAGAGGACCATACTCGTGGACAACGACCTCATCCTAACCACGATGCCTGACCTCACGATGGACTGCACGTTCATGGAAGTCAACAAGAGCATCATGAGGCATGTAATGGACTGCGTGGCAACCGTCGAGGAGACCTTTGTTAACGAGATCTCCAGACAGAGGCCCGTCAAGACCACCAAGGAGATGCCCAAGAAGGCCGACTACCCTATAGAGCTCCTTATTAGCGCCTGAAACCTCAATAGTCTATCATGCTTTTCTTCCCCGGCGGGAAAGTGTTGTCATTCCGCATATTTTGTCTTCTTGCAGGTCCGGTGCCCTGCATCCCTTGACAATCTGAATACTTCATGCCGCATCGCACAGGCGATTCTCATGCGCATACCGTTTTCCCTATCGATTCGCTCCTCGGGCTGTACTTCTGTACTGTTTCTACTTCATTTTTTAATTGAATATTTGTCTAATAAAAGTTTAAATTACTAATTTTTGTATAATTAACACATTTTTATAAGATATTTGAATAACAAAATGTAGGTAAAATATGTTCGACAACAAGTACACTAAAGAGGAAATCATTGGAACCGTCATCTCCTACAGGAAAACAGCCGTGGACACGTACCTGGTTATTGACACAGGATCGGACAACTTCATCCAGTCCACCGTGACCAGACCCCGCTTTGACACCCTTTCAATCTATAATAACTCAAAGATCTTGGTGTCAGTAAGAGATCCATCATCGACCTTACTTCCTGAATCATCCAGTGACACGTCAGAGCATCGGTACCGCCCAGTTGTTCATTCGGTCCTTCCCGAATTCCGGTCCGAATCCCCATCCTTCTTTCCTGTTGCCGAAGGGGGATCCACATCACACGTTACTTGCGAATCGACAATGCAGAGACGCAACTTGATTACTTTTCAACAATCGCAACGAATAAACCGGGTCCGAGGAGACCCGGTGGAAGGAAATTGGTTAAGGAATTTGTAGTCCCTGAATGAGCACCACAATGATGATCAGAATACCGAGTATGAGCATCGAATAAGCGGCCACCCAGATGGCCGTGAATACCCACTTTAACTTGACTGGATCCTCACGGATTTCGACTAGACGCTCTTCAATCGATTTCACTCTTCAGCAGCCCCTTTGTTCTTCAGGTGCTTGAGGCGGGTGGTGTTTTCCCTTTCCATCTCTTCGAGACGGAACTTGACGAACCTTTCCGACTCTTGGAGCTCGGG
>CAZXOR010000023.1:0-8724 GCA_964642395.1 uncultured Methanomassiliicoccales archaeon
GAGGAGAGCTTCTCGGGGTACTTCGACGGCTCGATGAGGGTGAAGGAGTCCGTGCCGGCCTTATGGTCGTAGAAGGTCATGTCAGTGACTGTCCCCTTCTTGCCGATCTTCGAGGCATAGTCCTTGATACCGAGGACGGCGATGTTCAAATTGCCCATGTGCCTCAGATCTCCGAGTCGAGGATGAGCCTGATGCCGGCTTCATTGAGCACATCCACTGCCCTCTCGGGGTCGTCGACCCTCACGAAGAACACGGCCGTGGTCCTTCCGGTGTAGGCGTAACCGTATTCGATGTTGATTCCGGCCCTCCCCATAATGTCGGCGGCTTGAAACAAGGAGCCGGGAGCGTCCTGAATCACGATCCCTATGACATTGGTCTTCTTGACGATAATGCCGGTTGACTTGAGCTTCTCGAAGGCAGCGTCCGGATCCTCCACAATGGCCCTCAAGATGCCGAACTCGGTGGACTCGGCCAGGTTGAAAGCCCTCATATTGATGCTGCAGTCCTTGAGGACGGAGAATATCTGGGCCAGGCGACCGGGCTCGTTATTAACGAAAATCGAAAGCTGTGAAATTATATCGTCGTTCATCAAATTACCCTCGTGTCAACCACCCTCTTAACCTTCCCGGTGAACCTAGGCAGCTCTCTTGGGGCCTTGAGTTCCACTTTGACAACGATGTTGAGATATTTCTTAAGAGCGGCCTCGATGCTGGCGCGGAGCGCGACCATGTCGTCGACATTGTCGTTGAAGGCCTCCGACCTGATCTTCACCCGCACCGTCATCTCGTCCAGGGCGCCCTTCATAGACACGTAGATCATGTACTAGCCCCTGACCTCCGAGATCTGAAGCAGAGTGTACTCGATCTGCGACGAGAATACGTTGATCCCGCGGACGGTAAGCATATCTTCAATCCTGCCAGAGATTCTGGCGATCCTGGGGGATGTCCTTCCGCAGGGGCAGTTACCCTCCAGGAGCATGGTGACGTCCTTGATCCTGTACCTGATCATGGGCATGGCCTCCTTTTTCAGCATGGTCACGACCATTTCGCCCTTCTCCCTATCCTCCAGTGGCTCACCGGAGTCTGGGTCGATGATCTCCACGTACATCATGTCGTCGCTATGGATCCCGTTGTGCTCCTCATACTTGGTGAACATGGGGCCGGCCTGCTCTAAGGTCCCGTAGATGTTGTAAGCTCTGATGCTGTAGCTCTCGATGTGCTGCTTCATGCTCTCCGACCAGGGCTCCGCCTTAAGGACGGTCCTCCAGAGCACAGTATCCCTCTGGATGTCGACGCCCGTGGCTCTGGCGGTGTCCAGAAGGTGGATAAGGTAGGACGGGGTGCAGACGATTGCGGTCATGCCTAGGTCCTGGATGAGCTCCACCTGCCTCTCGGTGTTCCCTGTGCTAGCGGGCAAGACTGTAGCGCCAACCCTCTCGGTGCCGTAGTGGGCGTCTATGCCGCCAGTGAATAGGCCGTACCCATAGGAGACCTGCATGGTGTTGTCGGGCTTGATCCCGACAGAGGTGAAGGACCTTACCAGCGCCTCGGTTCAGTACTCCAGGTCGTTCTGGGTGTAGCCCACCAGTGTGGGCTTACATGTGGTCCCAAAGGATACATAGTACCTGACGATCTCGTTGTTGTGGACCATGAACATCTTGGTGGAGTAGTTATCACGCAAATCCTGCTTGTACATGAACTGCAGTTTGGTGATATCCTTCAGACATGTGATGTCGTCAGGATGGACATTGTTCTCGACCATCCTGTCGTGGTAGAACTTGTTGAAGGAATAAAGGTTGTTGACGAGCTGCTTCAGCTTACGGCATTGGAGGGTCTTGAGTTCCTTCTTGGGCATGCATTCAATTTTCGGGTTCCAACACATAGTCATTTTTTACGCGCGAAGCTATGGATTCCTTGTATAAGAAGGAACTGAGCATGGGGATGTAGGCGAGGTGCGCCGTCACGGCCTTCTCAGAATGGGGCACCATCTTCACCGCCGGGGCCCCCTGGCACATCTAAATATGGCGACACAGATGCCGTGGCGATGGATCAGAAGGAGCTGTGGGACGGATTCTACACGGCAAACGGCCGCGCCTGGAGGAGGAGCTCCCGCGTCCCGGATTTATTTTCCGGCTCGGGCGATGCCCTGGACCTGGGTTGCAGGAACGGCAAGACCGTGTCCGCCCTGGTTGACATGGGATACAGGGTCACCGGGATCGACTTCTCGCCGATGGCCGTCTCCATATGCGGGGAGAAGTTCGGGGATGCGGCTTCGTTCGCCGTGGGCGACCTGTCCTCACTCCCGTTCCCCAACGAGTCTTTCGACTACGTCACCGCCGTGCACGTTCTAGAGCACATAGACGACGCCGGGATGCCCCGGGTCTCCGCGGAAATCTAGAGGGTAATCCCCCCGGAGGGTGCCTGTTCGTCAAATCTTTCACTCCGACGGATATGAGGCCTGGTACTAGATCTGGCGAGGGGATAATGTACGTTCATCGCAATCTTGACGGCATAGCTAGGTTTTTCCGCGGCATGGAGACTGAGCATATCAAGCGCGTGGACGAGCTAACACGCTTCGGGACCACCAGGTCCAGGGCCGAGTGTCTGTTCAGGAAGCCATTCGATCGATGCCAACGCCTTAGCGCACCGGCGCAAGCATGATCATCATGTTTATGATGCAAGTCCGATTCATTGTGTCATGAAGTACACCAAGTGCGGCTATGAGAACCATTCGGAGAATCTCTACTGTGAAGAATGTGACTGGAAGCTCAACCAGACCTACAGGGGCAGGGAGAAAGACGTGGTCAAGAAAAGGAACCTGATCGCCTTCGCCGGCGCGTCCCTGGTGGTCGGCATCATCACAATTGCCCTAGGATTCGTCGAGGGCGTAGAAATCGGTGCTGTAATTGTCGGGGCCGTCGGCATGATTCTCAGCAGCTACTCTGTGAACCTGCCCAGGTACCTCCACGACAGCAACAAGTGGGTTTGCATGGTCATTTCCGGGCTTGGGATAATCCTCAACGTGTTCGGATTCATCCTCGGCTTCGCGGTCTACGCCGGGGTCTTTTAATGGCGGTCTACCGTGAAAAGTACATCCTGTACGGGCTCGACTCCATCTCCCCTGAGATGGAGCATAACCTGGACTTGGCCTACGACATCTGCATGTCTTACAGGGGCGCGTTTCCCTGCGAGATGTGCGGCAGATGCTGTCACCAGCCCCACATCATGGTCTGTCCAGAGGAGATCGACAGGGTGTCCGCCGCCGCCGGGATCCAGCCGTACGACTTTATTAGGGACTATCTGGTCAGGACGGAAGACGGCAGGTTCTTGTTCAAAAGGACCAACCCCTGCGCTTTCCTCGGGAAAGACAATAAATGCAAGATCTGGAGGTCCCGCCCCCAGATCTGCGACGACTTCCCCTACGTGGTATCGATGTTCATGTCCAGGGTGTACCTGGCATTGACCAACCCGGACGCTGACGTGGAGGCTCTCACCTCCTACATGGACGACGACTGGCCTTGCAGCCGGATAATAAAGAGAGACATCACCGACAGGGTCGTGTCTGCCAGAAAGAATGTTATCTAAATTGGACGACCCTCCGCTGAAATAATTTTCACTCTCTGCCGACCCGTTCCGGACATCCGGGGCGGATCTTCTTCTTCCAGACGTGAATGCCCTGAGACTGTCGGCATAGGCGCTGATGAGAATATTGTGGCCCTCGGACTCCAAGAGCAGGAGCCTGCTCTCCCGGACGGTCCCGGCCACCCTTCTGCTCATCAAGCTTGACTATTATGTCCATTCCGTCATAGACCACCATCGAGACCGAGATCATCAGAGCCATGTATGTGGTGTCGTAAGAATTCACCATGGCCAGCTGGTCCATCAGGCCCTCCAACTCCCTCATCCTCTGGGGGATCAGCATGACCTTTTCCCTTGCCTCGTAGTCGGTGAACACCGACTCCTGGAAGCAGAACACGTTGACGACCATCACAAGGCAGCTAATCGGGGCCTTTCTCCTAAGAGTCGTGTCGGTCGGGCTAATGAGGATGTATTCAGACCTGGAAGGGCATCTCATATAGGTGAACATCAATGTGAATGTAATTATCCTGTCCGGGTGCCTGATGCCCAAGGACTGCCCAATGTGGGATCTCATGGACCATCCGAGGATATGCCCCCTCCCAATGCCGAGGTGGTCTATCAGCGTGACGTCGTCGTCGGCCATGTCGTCTATGGTGAACCTTTCGGAGTACTCAGTCACGCCCATTCCGCGGTTGTCGAACACAACCACGCAGTAGCCATTAAGGTACTCGAGGGCGGGGTGCCAGAACTTCAGGTTGGCCCCGAACCCCCTATGAGAACCAAGGGTTCCCCCTCACCGTGAACCTCGTAGTTGATCCTGATACCGTTGACGTTCGCGAACATGCATGTAAGCATGCGGTCCCTTCTGTTAAATGTGTGGACGCTGTTCAGGTGGAAGGTGCAATATGACTGCGGCCGAGAAAAAGATACTCCTGATAATCATGGACGGCCTGGGCGATAGGGCATGCAGGGAGCTCAGGGGCCTAACCCCCCTCCAGTACATGCGCACGCCCAATCTGGACTGGTTCCTCAGCCACGGACAGGGCGGGCTCTGCGATCCCATAGCCCCCGGGATCAGGCCGGGTAGTGACACCGCGCACCTCTCGATCTTCGGCTACGACGTCGACAGCGTCTACACCGGCAGGGGACCTTTCGAGGCCCTGGGCATCGGGATGGACATCCAGCCCGGGGATATCGCACTGAGGTGCAATTTCGCCACCGTCGACGATTCGATGAAGATCGTGGACCGCAGGGCGGGCAGGATCAGGGTGCCGGAGACCACGGAGCTCGTGGAGTCCCTGGACGGCATCGAGATAGGCGGTGTAGAATGCCTAGTCAGGGAGAGCACCGAACACAGGGCTGTGCTCCTACTCAAGGGCGACAGGCTCAGCCCGAAAATCACTGACACCGACCCCGGAGGGGACGTGCACCTCCTGATGTGTGAACCGAGGACGAAGGAAGCGATATTCACTGCCAACGTAGTCAACGCCTTTATGGAGGAATGCTACAACCGCCTCAGGAACCACCCCACGAACAGGAAGAGGATCGCTTCAGGCCTGCTGCCGGCAAACATGTTGGTCTCCAGAGGGGCAGGGTGCTTCCCCAACATCGACCCGTTCCCAGAGATCCACGGGATCAGCGCCACCTGCGTGGCCGGTGTGGGCATGATCAAGGGGATATGCAAGGCATGCGGGTTGAATGTGTACCCGCTGCCGAACAATTGCGACGGGACGATGGACTCTGACTTCATCATCAAGGCCCAGTGCGCCATGGAAGCCCTGGGCAAGTACGATTTCGTACTCCTGAATTGCAAGGCCCCGGACATCGCCGGCCATGATGGTGATCCGAAAGCGAAGTGCGAGGTCATCAGGCGCCTGGACACCATGGCCGGCTACATCAAGGAGAACATGCCGGAGGACCTAGTCGTCGTCCTAACCTGCGACCACTGCACCCCATGCATCTTAGAGGACCACAGCGGGGATCCCGTACCCGTAGCCATCTACACCAGGGACATAGTCAGGGACGCCGCTGAGGAGTTCAGCGAGACCGGGTGCGCCCATGGGAGCCTAGGGAGGATCTGCGGCAGGGATATCATCCCCATCTGCATGGACATGGCCAACCGCACCGAGAAGTATGGGTCGTGATCGGTACAGCGACATCCTGGCTGTGAGGGTTCTGTCAGTAGTCACCGGAACGGTCGACTCGAACATCGTCCGTGGAAAGTCGTCTTCGTCCTCAGCGCCTTTGTGTTTTCACCGAACGTCAACTCCGGCTTATAGGGGGACGATCCCGAAAAGGAGTCCAGCACGTCCGTCAGGTACGTGCCTATTCTGTCGCCGCCCTCCGCTACGTACAGAGCACAGAGGTCGGAGATCCTAACATGCGAGTTGTCCTCACAGTCAACCGGGTCCGACATCCTCACCTCGGCGAACATCAGCGACTCCAGCAGGAACAATACGTCCCTGTCTTCGACCAGATTCTCCAAGGACACGGTCAGCAGGACAAACGCTGCCCCCATTATCACGGCCGGAACACCGTGGCGTTCATCATGGCTAGCATCCCCCAGCGACTCATCCACACAGTATCATCTCGAACACCGCTGGCAGTACTCTGCCGTGCTGGTTACTCACCGTTCCGGCAATTGTGATGCTATTCACCAGGCTTCCGCCCGACCCTATGACGAACAATTCGGAGACCTCGCAAAATCCGCTGTAGATGTCCGTGTATATCTCGCAGCCATCTAGTCTGCGGGAGTCTACGAATATCGCCATATATTTGGCAAATCCCTGGACGAAAACTCCGTCCTCTATGATCCAGGTGAACTCTTCCGGGTCTAGGGACTTCGTAAGGTCCATGGTGGACACCGCTGTTAACAAGGACACCTATAAATGCTGTGAAGATCACGATGACGGCCATGAACGCCGCCGCCACCTCCATGAATCCGGCGAAGCCCTTGCGGTCCGTAATCATACGCCGAGATTTGCCGTACGACGGTAAAATGGTGATGCGTGCGGGCACATCACTGGCCACGCCTGTACAACCCGTGGGTAAATCCACCACATATTTCCTCCAGTTTGGTCCTGATCCTCTGTCGGAATGTTTCATGTACTCCTCCACTACCTTGGCCAGCGCCGATGGGTGCTTCCTCACATCGATGCCTACCGAAGATACATCGGACCTCTCCAGCTCTTCCCGGCTATCCAGGAGAAACAGGTCCACGGAGTTCAAGATGCGGACCAAAACCTCTCCTGTCGCGGTACACGGGGAAGGACACCCCCCATCGGTGATCGAGCCGGACGGCAAACCGGGGTTGCGGGAGTACATGAGCTTGGTCCTTCCGAAGGCCATAACCTCGTACCTACTGGGGCGGTGCGCGACCAGGTCGGACACCTTGTTCCTGGAGAGCTCCACGGATAGCATCACCTGATGGAAATCTTGGGGGAACCAGGAGTTGTGCAGTTCATGACGCTGCTGGTATACACCTTCTTCAAGCCCCTGCAGAGTAGCGCCTGCCCGGGGCCATTGACCATCACTGGCCCGTCCTAGGAGACCTTGTCCAGCGCGTCGAACCTGGGCAGGAGGTCCACGCACTCTAGACTTGCCGCTGAGCAAATCTCTTTCACCTCCGCCAGCCTGTCGCTGTGCTCGAAGTAGACGCGGTCGGCATAGGGCAGGGCGGCCTCCAGGGTTTTGATTGTGTTCACGTAGAAGGACAACTCCAGCCTGACGAACGTGGGGCTCTACCCGGGGAAATCCATGTCGACCCTGCGCCTCGGTGTGTTCCCGTCCAGCCTGGGGGTGCGGCCGATTCTGTTCTTGACCACATCTATACGGAGTCGTAGGTGTGGTATATCTGGTACCTCCCGTCCGGTATTTTGAACGAGATCTTTATCGGATCGGTCTTCAGGGCTTTGAACCCGCCCACCTTGGTGTCTCCGTCAAAGATCGAGATGTCGTTCTTGACGCTTATGGACTCCTCCCCGTCCCAAGCGAACGCCATGTCACAGACGTCGACTTCGCCCAAACGGAAGCCCCTGTTGTCCGGGTAAAAGGACTGCACCGGGGAGGTAACTCCGTCTAGGTATCCTGCGCAGATGCAGCAGTTGAAAACCGTCTTCAGCAGCTCCAGTGACTCCCTATATTCCTCGGAAAGTTACCCTCCACCATGAAGTATACCTTCGCCGAGAGGTACACGTAGGCGGGAGACCTCATGCGTTCCTCGATCTTGAGCGACGTCACTCTCTATGCTCCTCGAGGCCTCAATGTGGTCCACCCCTAACAAGTCGGCGCAGCTCAAGAAGTATTGTAAGCCTTTTGGGGACTTGTAGCACTTCCTGCAAGGCTGGGCGCAAGAGCCGCAGTTGCCGCTGCATCCACCATGAAACTGGACATCAAGCATCTATCGGGCACGCAGTAGCACAGCGCGCCCTGGACGAAGACCTCCGTCTCGATCGGCGAGTCCGAGATGATCCCTCTAAGCTCGTCCATCGTGAACTCCCTTGCCAGGACGGCGCGGTCGAATCCGTTCTCAGCGCACCCTCCAGGCCCTTCAGGGAGTGGACCTGCATCTGGGTAGATGCGTGCTTTGGGATGTCGATTTTCCTGATGCACTCCATCAGTTCCAGGTCCCGCATAAGGACGGCGTCTGCTCTGATGTCTCTCAGGAACCTGACGAACGAGACCGCGTCGAACATTTTCCGGTTCTTCACCGAGGTGTTGACGGTCATGTAGACCTTGACCCTCGGTTGTGGGCGTAATTCACGGTGCCCTCCAGCTGGCGGTTGGTGAAGTTGCCGGCGAACGTCCTCGCCCCGAAGTCTTTGCTGGCTAGATAAACTGCGTCACAGCCCCTCTCAATGGTGGCCACAAGACCATCGGGGTTTCTAGCAGGTGACAGTATTTCCACGGTGTTCCTATCATGCTCAGATTATTAAGGTTAACCGTGCGGCAGCTGAAGCAGCGGCGATGCGACATGTCCACACGCCTTCCGGTCAATCTATGTCCTCCACAGAATACGAGGCATGGATCCGCAGACCGCATTAAAGATCCGATAAAAAATAAAATGCGATTACTAGTACGGAGCGATAGTATAGTTCTAATCACCGTGCTATTCGTCTCTTTTGATGTTGATCGTGGCGAAGTTCTC
>CAZXOR010000024.1:0-8544 GCA_964642395.1 uncultured Methanomassiliicoccales archaeon
GTATGTCGCAGGATTCATATGCTATAAATCAATCCAACTCAATTCCTGGTTATTCGAGTTTGAACAATCATATAGAGGGAGTCGGACTAAGTGATTTCCAGGGTTTTCGATTTTTTTAACTTCCTAAGATTGAGGGTGAATTGACGGTCCGGAAGTCACCGAATAGATCGGAGGACCGAGAGTCACCGATATTATGAGGAATAGATGTGACGGTGTTCGATTGGAGACAAACACGTCATATATCCCAAGTCACTTCTATAGATAATCTTAATTACTCCCGAGACCGAGGAGAACTGTATTGTCCGTGTACAGCTCCACTGTCCGATCGTTGGATCGTCACGGGGAAGTGATTCCTCTCACACATCAGAGACTGCTCGGACGAGCATTCCCCCGTCCCGGATCCGGCGAAGACCCTCTGTTCCCTTGGCTTTCGGACCGTCAATTTACCCTCAATCCTAGAGAATCAAAAGAAAGGGCCAGAAGTAGCATGGTCACTCCCTTGGTTCACGGTCACCTCATGACCTGAACGAGTCTGTTGATGACGAACTTCTTGTCCATGCTAGCTAGGAACAGCGCGAGCCTGGGCCCAGCCTCCTTGGCGATGAGGATCTTGTACATTGCCTTGTAGGCACCCTTAGTCCCGATGGGCAGGTTCTTGGCGACCTCGTTGAAAGTCTTGTTGATGGACTCCACGTCCCAGGGGACGTCGTTGAAACGCTCCAACAGCGTCTGAAAGAAGATCTTGTCATTGACAGTGAGAATCACCGACGTGGGGGCGGTTTGGCGGATGCTGAATTTGACGGAGTCGGGGGCGAAGCCGTTGAGCCAGTACTTCACGGTGGAGACCCTTATCTTAAGCCTGTCCATATCCTCTATGGTGGCATCGGACAGGTCGATGGTCCTCTTCAGTATGCTGATGATCTCGTCGAACTCCGAAGTCATTTGGACCACGTTGACCAGGTGCTTGCAAGAAACCTGGATGGGCATCTTCTTCGGGATGTTGTTGTGCTAGGCGATTTTGTAGGCGTCTACTAGGTTCTCCTCGGACTCGCTCCACTCGCCGGAGAAATACAGCCTCTCCACCCTGTCGTACTCTTCGCACATCTCTAGGACACCGAGTCCGGAGTCGAAGTCGATGCTTTTGGTGGGGTTGACCCTGAGGAACAGGTAGTTCAGAACCTCCGGGGGCATCATCCTGATGGCGTCCAGTCCGGTGACCGGGCTGCAGAGGGACTTGTGCATCTGTCCGACGCCCTTGAGCTGGACGAACTCATAGGGGATGGGGAATGGCGCTCTGCCGCCGTAGATCTCCTCCACGATGACCTTACCGGAATCATAGGACCCGCCGGCGGTGGCGTGGTCCTTGCCGAAGGGCTCCGCGGACGTATCGAATATGAACCACTTGGCTGGCCACTCAAGTCTCCATGTCAGCTTCCCATCACCCTTGGTGACGTTGACGGTGCCCTTGTTTCCGCATCCGCATTCGTAGTCCAGCTAGGGGAAGGAGTAGGTGTTGAACTTGGGCTGGCAGAAGCGCCCGCACTTGCTGCAGATGGGGTTGTACGGGGTGTAGTTCGGGTCCGGGGTCTTGCCGGTGATGTTGTGGAGGATCCTGATGACGTCCTCCCTCCTAGTCATCGCCTTGTCGATGCACTCTGCGAACATCCCTTTTTCGTAGAGCTCGTGGGTCCACACGATCTCACACTTCATGCCCAGGGTCTCGATGGTGTTGAGGAAGGGCTGGATGAAGTGGTGGGCGTAGTTGTTGTGCTTCCCGCAGGGACATGGGATGCGGCAGATGGGCATTCCCACGTATTTCTCGAACTCTTCCGGGAGGAAGGTGTAGCGTCTCCTGAGGGGGTCGAGGTCATCGATGATGTATATGAATTTCACATATTTCCCGGCGGCCTCCACTGCACTGCGCACCGACTCTCCTGTGATAGCCTCTCTTAGACTTCCAATGTGCAGAATGCCGGTGGGACTAATGCCAGTGGCTATGAGCGGGTGGTCGTAGTTGTCCACGACGTTCTTGGCAATAACATCTGCCCAGTGCATACTAATCGATTGCTCGCATGGCCACAATATAAAAAAGCATTTCGGAAAACGGTCAAAGCTCGGGTGTTCAGGACGAGCCATGCTAGAACATGTCGACGCCTGCCCGCGAGCTCTGGAAATCACGCGGTCGGACGTGGTTCTGGCGGGTTTGGAACATGTTATTGCGGGTCTCAGTTGATGGAGATCGTCTTCCCTTGGATTGACAGGGAGCCTTGTCGAGGGTCACTTCCAGAAGTCCGTTGTTGTATTCCCCCTCCCCCTCACGGAGTTCACGTCGACCTCGCAGGGTAGCGCCAGGTTCTTCTTAAAGCTCCTGTCCAGGTTGTTGACCCTGATCGAGAGCACGGTTCTAGTGCACGTGGGAGATGTCTTCCTTCGCCACTTCGGGATCTACACCACCGCCTTGATCAGGGAATTCTCCTAAATCACGTCGGTAAACGAATCCATGACGTCATCAGGACCAATCGCGTTCAGTTTGCTTTCGAGATTGTCGAATTCCTTGACATGCCTCACGCTGTCGGGGCCCTGGTACATGGTGTAGCTGTAGGTCTTCACCCCCTGGTCGATCGTCCATTTGTAAAAACATGTTTTTGATCCTTCTGTTCAGGCTTTAGAAACCTCCGAAGAGATCGTTCCAGACGTCATCTGTTGCGCTCATATCCTGTTCCTTCCTTATTCTCCATTTTTCTTCTTATCAGCTCGTCGGTTCTTCTGTTCTTTTTTCTCATCAAATGGTTTGGCGGAGGGGCGGATTCACTGCCTATCGTACTCCCTGAGGGTTTCCCTGGACTTAGGCCCGAACTTGTTGAGGGCCTTGTCAAAGTCCTCGCCATTCACCCTGCAGGACGCGATGTCTTCATCGGTGGGGTCGGGGTTCTTCGCGACTAGCTTCCTAACGGCATTCATCACGGCCTCGTTACAAATTGCCGCGATGTCAGCCCCGGTATAGCCGTCGGTCTTCTCGACCAGGTCATCCAAGTCCACGTTGTCCGCCAGTGGGCGGTCCTTGGTGTGGATCCCGAAGATTGACTTCCTGGCCTCCTTGTCTGGGATCCCAATGTAGATTGACTTGTCGAATCTGCCAGGCCTCAGCAGGGCAGGATCCATGATGTCCGGTCTGTTCGTCGCGGCGATGACCACCACATCGTTCAGGCTCTCTAACCCGTCCATCTCAGTCAGCATCTGGGAGATCACCCTCTCAGTGACGTTGTTATCCCTGCCGGTGCCTCTCTCGGGTGCGATGGAGTCGATCTCGTCCATAAAGATCACGCAGGGCGACGCCTGTCTAGCCTTCCTGAACGTCTCCCTCACGGCCTTCTCGGACTCTCCGACCCACTTGTTCAGGAACTCCGGTCCTTTGACCGCGATGAAGTTCGCCTCGGACTCCGTCGCGACCGCCTTGGCTAGCATGGTTTTCCCGGTTCCGGGTGGTCCGTACAGGAGGATGCCTTTCGGGGGGCTAGCGTTCATGTGTTCGAATACCTTGCCGAATTTTAGGGGCCACTCCACAGCCTCTTTCAGCTCCTGCTTGGCGCTCTCCAACATGCCAATATCCTCCCACCTCACGTTGGGCTTCTCGATTAAGACCTCTCTCATGGTGGAGGGTTGCATGTCCTTTAACGCGTCCTTAAAGTCGTCCTTGGTGACCAAGATGGAGTTCAGGACCTCCCTGGGGATCTCCTCGGCTTCTAGATCCACGTCCGGCAGCACTCTCCTGAGAGCGGCCATGGCGGCTTCTTTGGTCAACGCGGAGATGTCTGCGCCGACGTAGCCGTGGGTCTTGTCGGCGAGCCACTTCAGGTCCACGTCGTCCGCTAGCGGCATTCCGCGGGTGTGGATCTCCAAGATCTCGAGCCTGCCGTCCCTGTCGGAGATGCCAATCTCAATTTCCCTGTCGAACCTTCCGGGCCTTCTAAGAGCTTCGTCGATAGAGTTGGGTCTATTGGTGGCGCCGATGACCACAACCTTCCCCCTGGAGTTCAAACCGTCCATCAGCGACAGGAGTTGGGCGACAATGCGTCTCTCCTCCTCTCCGTTGACCTCGTCTCTTTTGGGTGCGATGGAGTCGATCTCGTCAATAAAGATGATGCTGGGTGCGTTCTCCTCGGACTCCTTGAAAATCTCCCTCAGCTTGCCCTCGGATTCTCCGTAAAACTTGCTGACGATCTCTGGACCGCCGATGGAGATGAAGTTACTGCTCGTCTCCCCTGCGACTGCCTTAGCTAGCATGGTCTTCCCGGTTCCGGGCGGCCCGTGTAGGAGCACACCTTTGGGTGCCTCGACCCCCAGCCTCTTGAAGAGCTCCGGGTGTCTGAGCGGCAGCTCCACCATCTCGCGGATCTTCTTCACTGCGTCCCCGAGTCCCCCGATGTCGTCGTAGGACACTTTTGGGACATCGCCTTTGTTGGCGGCGGGTTTGTCCGACACCTTGACATCAGTCGAGGAGGACATCAACACGGCGTCTCCGGAAGGTGCGAAGGACGTGACCACCAGGTCGATTTTATTGCCCATCACGTTCAGGGTGATGGTGTCGCCTTTGGCCAGGGCCCTGCCCTCCAGCACCTGCTTCAGGTATTCCTCCCCTCCTTGCAGCCTCAGCTGCTCGGTGGGTGCGAATGTGATCTTCTCTGCGCTCTTCGCGGTCACCTTCTTGACGGCGACCCTCTCGTCGAGAGCCACGCCGGCGTTGCGCCTGGTGGTGCCGTCTATCCTGATGATCCCGCGGTTGGCGTCCTCGGGGCCTCCCATGAGGACTTTGGCGACGGTCTTCCTGTTACCGTCAATTTGCACTATCTCCCCGACCCTAATGCCGAGAATGTTAATGAGTTCGGGATCGAGTCTGGCTATGCCTCTGCCAGTCTCTCCGGACTTCAGTTCTGCGACCTTTATCGCCTTCTCGTTCACCATACTCATATCTCCTTTTAGATCGTTCTCTTGTCCTATTCCGCTCCACCGTTATTGGATAGTGCCGTGACGATGGCGCTCCTTTCAGCAACAAGGACGGTGCGCTCCCTGTCGAGGTCCTCTATCCTAATGTCTATCTGATGCACGCGCTCCTCGGCCTCCTCGCGAGTCATCCCGCTGTCGAGGTCCAGAGGCTCCCCGCTGGGCCCTATGACCTTGGCAGAGAACATGCTGTTGTGCATCTCCACGACCAGGGTGAACTCGGTATTAGGGGTGTATAGGATCCTCATCGGCCCCATGGAGCTGTCCACGCGGCTGCTGATCACGAGGCCATTTTGCTCCATCAGTGCCAGGTTCTTCATGACGGCCTGCTGGCTTACCCCCAGTTCCTTGGAGAGGCGGAGGGGGTAACTCGGCTCGCGTACTAGCGATTCTAAGATACGCCTCCGAGTGGGATTTTCCACTATTGACAGCAGGATATCAATATCATCCATGTTATCCCTCGGTTGTTAACCTTAAATTCACTACTTATCTATATGCAAGACCTTCTATAAAAAGTTAACTATATATGTTCTAATTATGAACTTCGTAAACAGCAATAGCGAGAGGAAGTCGACAGTATAAATAGACGACTTCAACAAGAACCACAGGCTGAACGGCGCTGAATCTCAGGACGTGCACGTGATCATGTAGGTTTAGAAGGAGTGCAACGTCCACGTGCTGATCAAGAATTTGACGAAGACATTTAACACCTTCTTGGTCCTGATTAACCCAGGATGCCACGTCACCGTGGTACAGGCCAGGGACCTGTACCGCATCAACAAGTCGGTTAAGAAGACCGACAAGAATGATTCCATAGAGCTGGCCGCCTACATGTGTAGGCGGCTCCACGGAGAGAACGAGTTCACCGAATACATCACGCCCTCCAAAAAATGGATGATAAGGCGCAAAATATATAGAACGATCTCCAATGAGAAGTCCCACTTTTGAGACCTCCAAAGATACGTGAAGTCACGTGCTCCTCTATGTGATCAAGCTATCCCGCGAATACTCGGACATCTTCTAATAAGGCTATGATCGAGCTGGAATCCATAGGGAACATTTGTCTCAGGATAATGGTCACTGAGGCAAGGATATCAAAAGGCGTACCAATACAGAGGTCAAGGTCATCGAACATTTGTTCGCTGACTTTGAACTCTACCAGCTTCTCCTCTTTATACCAGACTTCGGCCGGGTCGCCACGGCCTACATGGCCGCAATGATGGAAATCTCTAGGTTCTCGACCAGTTAGGAGCTGGTTGCCAGCTTTGAAGTGGTCCCAAAGATCAGAGAATCTGTCGAAATCTCCAATTATTGCGGGACCATCCACCTTGGCGACAAGTGGGCGGTATTCGTTTATGTCTCGACAGTAGAATATTCGGTTATCACAATGATGTACAACTGTTTGAAGGTCCGCGGGAAGACCCACAACTAGGTCCTGATCGCCTGCTCACGTAAGCTTTTCACAGTTGCCTGGTTAGTCTCGAGGAACAGACGTCCACACACCAAAGACGCGGGCCTCCTGGCCCGCGCGGCGAAGACAGAAGTGAATGGGGATCACGAGAAGGAATGATGCCCCATGCCTGACGTTATGTCGTCGGTTACCCAACGGGTTAATCGCAGGACTTCTAATGTATCTCACCACATGTGGCTAACGAAGTAAAACATTGCGCAGTACCGAGAGAGGTCGAATACGGTGATACGGGTCTTCCGTACTTTACGGTGGATGTGTAATAATATGACCGCTAGGTTTTGACAATCGGTATCTGAGCTGAGGTTAGGATCTAAATCCATGCATCTTTTGAAGTTCGCGATAGTTAACACTATACGAACATTCTTCAAATCTGAGTTTATCGGTTGATATCTATGCGCATAGGAACCAACTGATAAACTTAGTCTGTATGTTACAGGATTCGCATACCATAACCAATCTAACTTAATTCCTGGTTATTCAAGTTTCAACCCTGAATCATATAGAGGGGTCATTCGAGGAATTTTTGCGTGTAATTATTATTTACAATTTAGTTACAATTTTGCCTAATTTTTAACAATATACACTCGGGGACAGAGACCTCTTTAGGTTCATTCGTTTCTAAGTTGAAACAGATGAAACATGCGTCCTTGAACTCCCCGTTAGACTAATGCGCTTGAGTTGCTCCTTGACCTTGAATTTCATCTCTATCACGAATTCTAGGATCTCACGGACACATTCTTTGTTTACAATTCCATCTGGATAGATCAGCTTCATTGCCGATACTATTCTTTTAATAAGTATGACATTTCTCTACATTAAACTATCGTCTAGTTTGAAGTACTGATCCATCACAAACTAAAATGCTTCTTCCTAAACTCCCTGGTAGTATCTGCAAATTAATCGTAGGTAAACCCATAATTATCAGTGAAGGTCTTATGGGAGAACAGTTTAATTTCCCATCTGGGAATGTAGAAGTGAAACCTGTCTAGAAATGTCGTGTCCTCATCATACCGACATGGAACGATTTAAATAGACTTGACAGGAGAAGCGAAATAAATGTTCTTATTAATGTTGCCTACAAACACCATAGAAGCCTCCCCTTCGAGGAATTCTTTCCCTCTTGAGAAAGAACCAGATGCCATGTAGTCCTTCATGATTGTGATGGCATCTTTGTTCTTGAAGTAGATCTCGGCGATCTCATTGAAAGCAATGATTGCATACGAGGCCCGGAGTGTGAGTGGAAAAATTGAAGAATAGACTGGCAACGGATGCCTGGCCTCCTGAAACCAGTATGCGAGTAGGTGAGGTCTCTTTGTAAATATAAGACTTCCCGGTGCTGCGTAGCCCTAGTTCGCAAATTGTTGATGTTGTTCTTCCCAATGGTCATCATACGGTCCAGGAGCGTGCGGGTGCGTATATTGATACTATTCGGTTCTATTCCTGTGGAATGGAGTATCAGAGCGATCCATCGGTCTTTATTGAACTTTCTGCGTTAGACAATATAGTCGTCGATATCGACGAATGGCATCTAGATTGGGGTAAGCGGGTAATCTTGAACGGGGTGAGGACCTTCTCATCCCCGATGTAAGAGTACTCAAATGTGATTATGCACCAGATTCCACAGGAAAGTAGACCTGATTCTTGATCACCATGTCACGTTCGATCGGCACATTCGTCAGTCCGAAACCGAGGAACCGGGCCACATAGATGTCATTTTTGTAACCGAGGGAGACTTCTACCTTATCGATGATAAAATAGTCCCCTCTGGCCTCACAGATGTTGAATCTTACCCGTTCGGTCTCATCAGGTCTGATATAGAGACGGACTAGTTTATCTTTGACCATCTCTAGTCCTTCGGTAATCTCCTGCTCGTCTTCGGAGGAGCAATACATTCCGAGAAGGTATTCCAGAACGAAGATAGGCACATTGGTCCCTTCCTTGATCTTTTTAAGATGTGTTAATAAATAATTTTACATTTTCTCTCTCGGAGCAATGACGTAGTTCCATTCCCCGTGCCACTCATCTACCTTGATGTTCAGAGATTCCATCTTCATGTCCGAGACCTTGATTCC
>CAZXOR010000025.1:0-8326 GCA_964642395.1 uncultured Methanomassiliicoccales archaeon
CGTCGAGTTCTCGATCAGCATGTGGACGTTGCAGTCCTTCAGAACCTGCACGATCACGTGCATATCCTGAGGTTCAGTGCCGTTCAGCCTGTGATTCTTGTTGAAATCGTTTAACAGGGTCTGCATCCACTTCGGCGACTCACCGTCTCCTGCATAGACGGCGTGTAGACGGCGGAGCTCTTGTGCAGATCTATTCTTAATGTTACGTCTGGCGGTTCCATTTCCGTACACTCCTGTTGCGAGCAAACGAACGACGAACTGTCGATTCTTTATCGAAAAACCGAGATTATCACTTGGCCCGTGTTGTTCGATTTGTTACAAACATGAATGCACTGGTCAATTTTTAGTGGGACGGTGTTCTCTAGCGCGCGGACGTCGAAGTATCAGGAGTTCCTCAACACGTTCACGGTGAATTTCACTTGGTTCATGTTGGGCACGTATGCGCACACCCTGCCGCCCGTTCTGAGGCGCCCCTTTAGGTTGGGGAGTGCCAGCCAGTGGTCGGGCATGTCCATAGCCAGCACATCGGTCTGCTAGTCCACATCGGGATCCGCCTCCCTGGCGTCATCTATCGAATAAGACCAGTACTTGTCCAGGCCCGTCCTCGCCACATTCTTGCCGGCCGGCGGGCATTGTCCTCCTTCAGTTCCAGCCTGTGGACACACCCCTTGGCGCGACGGCATGGAGTAGGGTAGTGATCAGTCCCTAGAACCCGGCGCTGACCTTGATGACTTTGTTACCGCACTTCACATCGCAGTGCATCAGAATGGTGGCCGTGTCCTTCGGCAATATGATCTGGGCACTCCTCTCCAGGGAGTCCATGATCTCCAGTGCCATGGGGCGAAACACAGTGTACTCCATGCCGAGTATTGTTAGCCTATCGTCGTCTTCCAAGTCCCTGAACTTGCCGCCGTCGATGGAACCCATTGATTGGACCTTAACCATGCCGTAGGCCACCTTAACCTAAACCATCCTCCCGCTCGTGTCCTTGAGATAGACGGTCTTCCCCATGGAATGCTATGGGACTCTGTAGAGGCAGGTTCCATAAAAGAGATGCCCCCAGCCGCGGTTTCATGCGTGGAACTACCGAGCTTAATAGTTGGTTAGACACATACACAATCCATGACACATGGGATACTCAGTATAGTTGCTTATCCGATGTTGAAGGACGAGCTGGTTTACAACCTGGCGGAGGACCTGGAGTCGAAGGATGTGTACGTCCCGGAGTCCCGGACACCGGTGCCCTCAAACGCAAGCTCAAGGCTAGAGGCGTCACCTTCAGTGATATGAACGAGTAGAACTTCATGCACATAGACAACCAGTTTGACAAGTCCATGTTCACCGTGGTTATCTGGATGAAGGACCTGGGCCTGTACTCCGAGTTGGCGAAGCTCAGGTTGGAGTTACAGGATGAACTTTGTTATGCTCCAAGACAGGGTGGCCGCATCGTCATGTACTACGGCAAGTTCGGGAACTACGGCATAGACCTGACCGCATGGGTCAGAAACCACGTGGGGTTTCCCGTTGAGGTGTTCAGAGACTGCCAGAACTGCATATGTGACAACTGCATCGGAGTCACCGTCAGAGGGGGGGGGGATCGACGACTACCACAGGCTGATCAAGAAGTACACAGACATGCTCTACATAACACCCAAGTTGGCCACCCATTGATTCGAGTACTACTTTAATTTGGACATGGCCAAGAGCTCGAACACCATAAGCCCCGGCGACCCCCTGGAGAACATGAAAAAGTTATTCAAGCTTGCCGATTACACCCACGCCCTCCGGATTGATACCGGATAGGAGGAGAACAGGGAGGAGTTAAACAAGTTGACTAAGGATGTTGCGGATTTCCTCGAGCTGGAGCTCGTGAAGGCGAAGCTAAGCATGACGGATCCGGCCCCATGAGGAACATCTATGCTAGGTCGAAGGTAGATCTGGACGCCGCTACATCGGATGCAGAACGATCGAGGGAAGGATGGCCCCGCGGATCTATCGAGACTTGTTAGGTTCTGGACTCCGTCTCACATGGTGTGGGCGGCGTAGGCAGGCTGGTCCGCGGACCTGCCGCAGACGATGCAGACGTCGGAGAATTCCTCACGGTGGTAGGGCCTCCAGAGGATCTTGAAGCTTGTGGAGTCCTCGAACCTGTGACCGCACTCATCGCATCCGCACCATCCGAACCTGAGGATCTTATCCTGGGGTAGATCCTCCATGGAGTAGACCTCCCGGATCCTGGACCTCTGGACCTTGATGGCCTTGGCCATCATGTCCTCTTGGATTGCGTATAGGAGCATCTTGACTCCCGGGACCAGGTTCTGGACGGAGATGGTGCCCTTTTCGCCGGTGTCCCTCCTTGCGAATGAGATTACGCCGTTCTCGATGTCGCGGCCGCCCAGCTCCAGGCGGAGGGGCACGCCCTTCATCTCCCATTCATAATATTTGTTGCCGGGGCGGGAATCACTGTCATCCAGTTTGATCCTGATCCCTTCTTCGGAGAGGACTCTCACGACCTCTTTGGCGGCGGCCGTGACATCGGCAGTGTTCTTCTTAGACACAATGGGGATTATGACGCACTGGAAGGGCGCGATATCAGGCGGGAGGATCAGCCCCTGGTCGTCGCTGTGAACGCCGATGAGCGCGCCGACCAGCCTCTCACTCATACCGAAGGTTGTCTGGTGCACGTGTCTGTGCTCCCCATTCTTATCCTCGTAGATGATGTCGTAGGGGATGGAGAAGTTGGTTCTGTAATGATGGATGGACCCCATCTGGAGCGTTCTGCCGTTGGGCATGGACGTGTCGATGCCAACGGTGTAGTGCGCGCCGGGGAACTTGTCCCAATCGGTGCGAATGCACAGCGTGTAGGGCAGACAGATCCTCCTCGCCAGCCTCTCCAGAATCTCAATGTCCTCCTCAATCTGGCCCTGGGCGTCCTCCTCGGTCGCGTGGCAGGTGTGAGACTCGAAGAAGTGGATCTCCCTGACTCTGATGAATGGGCGGGTCTGCTTAGTCTCGTACCTGAAAGTGTTGACAATCTGGTACGTCTTGAGAGGGAGATCCTGGTGGGACCTGACCCATAAGGAGAACATAGGGTACATGGCTGTTTCGGAGGTGGGCCTGACCACTAACCTGACGTCCAGTTCGTTAAGCCCGGCGTGGGTAACCCAGTAGACCTCCTCGTCAAAGCCCTTGATGTGGTTCTTCTCCTTGGCGAACTGGTCTTCGGGGATCATCAACGGGAAGCAGACCTCGTCGTGGCCGGTGGCGTCGAACTCCTGACGGATGTAGGTGTCGATCTGCCTCATGATCTTCCAGCCGTAGGGGGTCCAAACGTTCATCCCTTTAATAGGGTACCTCTTGTCAGAGAGGTTGGCTTTGTCCACAATGTCCAGGTACCAGTCCGCGAAGTCGTCCTTTTTCATCGACATGGCTCATCCCTTTCTGACGGCCTCTGCGATGTTGCCGGCCACGGAGATGTGGGAGATCTCATTCTCGAGGGTGTTGCAGCAGAGGATGGTATCCAGGGAGCTGCCGGTGAGCCTCTCAATGGCGTTGTTGACGAAGACCCCGTGGGTGCACGCTACGGAGACACTGACCGCCCCGGCGTCCCTGAGGGCCTGGGCGGCAGTGATGATCGTCCCTCCAGTGGAGATCATGTCGTCCACAATCAGGACCTTCTTGCCGGTGCAGTCCATCTCGGCGGGGGCGATACGAACATCGACCCCGGAGAGACGAGTCTTCTCCAGGTGGTCATAGGGGACACCCATCCTCTCACCTACGTCCTTCGCGCGGCCTACCGCACCGATGTCGGGGGAGAGGACTAGGTCAATCTTCTTGTCCTTAAAGTAGTCAGCGATGACGGGGGCGGCCTTCAGGTCCGTGTGGGGACAGTCAAAATGGTTCAGAACAGCCTCCTTGTGGATGTCGACGGTGATGACCCTGTCGCATCCCATGTTGAGGTGCCTGCACATTACCTTGGCGGATTCGGGCTCTCCGGGCTTGAACACTCTGTCCTGCCTAGCGTACCCGAAGTAGGGGATGACCAGGGTGACAGACCTGGCGCCCATCCTGTGGACTGCGTCCTGTAAGAGAAACATCTCGATCAGGTTGTCGTTGGGGTAGGTGTTCTGGACAATGATCACGTCGTCATCGATAGACTCCGCGTCAATCCTGGTGTAGCACTCCCCGTCGGGAAACCTGGTGGAAGCAGCCTGAATGTACTCGCATTCCAGGATGGAGGCCATCTCTTTGGCCAGGTCCCTGGAAGACGATCCGCCTACGATTATCATGGTCTATCAGAATCGCATGAGGGATATTATTATATCGGACGTGCGGGACAGGACCCGAAAACCCAATATCCGTGGAACCCATCGACGCGACATGGGCGAGAGGATCGACGTCGTCACGGAAGAGCATATCGAAAGGTACCTCGACATTACGGCCAGAGCGCTGGCCAAGATAAAAATCACCGCCCCTGAGAAATCATACAATCGTAGACTGGCAGAGAGTTTCCTGGAGATGGCCAACTGCTACTACTCCGACGCTCGGCACTTCAGGGAGACGGGGGACGTCGTCACCGCCTTCGCCGCAGTGAACTACGCCTACGCCTGGCTGGACTGCGGAGCGAGGATAGGGCTATTCGACGTCGGCGGGGACGACGTTATATTCACCCTTTACGAATGATTATCTCCTTCTGGCTGGAGGCGCACCCGTAGGTGCGGGCGCGACTCTTGCCAAACAACCTCCAGACCTCTTTCTTCGGGGCGTCCGTGAAAATGCTGTTCCCGAGCATGCACATGCCCGCACGGTAGCCCTTCGACTTGAGGCGCTCAATTGCACGCCTGATGACCGGAGCCTCCAGTTCCGATTCCGACGAGAACGCGTTGGACACTGCATAGAGGTTCTCCAGCGTGGGGTCTGCGATGAATGAATCTATTGCCCCCGTGGCGGCTAACCTGATCCTCCTCAGAGCGTCCTCGTCCCCCAGGACAGAGTCCGTCCTCAGCTCCCCGCCGAGGATCGCCAATGTCAGTGAGTCGATCGAGAATCCCGCGTTTTCTACCCTTCCGAAAGGCGGGAAGCCAGCCACTGTTCTCACTGGCACGTCCTTCCCGGCCACAATGGCTGCCACGTCTCCCAGACCCCCCCCACCCATAACCTCGGCGGAGTGGGCGGCAATGAATACGTCAGTGCGGGACCTCCCGGTCATGTCGGCGATGCACATACCGGCGGCGATGGCCCCGGCAGCGCTCATGCCGAAGCCTTGACTGACCGGCAGGTCGTTGGCGATCCTAATATCGAACCCCTTCCCAGGTGCCAGGAACTCCGCGACCATCCTGGTGATGTGGGCGATCTTCTGGACTCCGTCCAGGTAGATGTTCACCACTTCATCGTCCCTTTCCTCCACGGTTGCAGTAACTCCTCTGTTGAGCCTTATGCCTATTCCCCTGGACCCGGCACACATGGCGTTGGAGGAGTCGATGGGTTGGAACACGCATGACACGTGCCCGGGGCAGAACACCGAGGTCATAGCATTTTTACGCAGCAGTCCAAGATCGCGTCGGAGACCTCGGTCTTGGTACCGGTGATACTCTTCACGTCGTTCCTGGTGACCAGAGTGGCCGATGAGAACTTCCTGTCGATCACGTCGATGTCGTTGGCCACCACCGCCGCCAGGTCGTATAGCTCCAAACGGGACCTGGCCCTCTCGGTGAGCTCCTGCCTTCTGAGGCCGGACTCCGCCTTGAACCCGATGACCACCTTGCACATGGTGCGGATTAGAGGTAGGACCTTAGGCACAGGCTTCAGGTCCAGGTTGAACTCCTGATCGCTAGGTATCTTGCCCTCGGCCACTTTGTAAGGTGTGAAGTCCGCCAGCGCCGCGGGGACCAGGACAGCGTCGTGGTTGATGTTGCGGGCCATCTTGACCAGGTCGGAGACAGTGGAGAACCTCCTGGTGGGTATGTAATCGGGCAGCTCCACGCTGCACCCGCCCATCCAGAGTTCGACATCCGCGCCCCTCTCGAAGGCACGCCTAGCCAGCTCCACGGCCATCATGCCGGTGGAGCGGTTGGTGATGATCCTCATGGAGTCGATGGGCTCCTCGCTGCGGCCACCGATGACCAGTAGGCGCTTGCCATGAAAGAAGTTCCTGGACAGAATCTTGAACGTCCACGCCACGACTTCCTCTTTGGAGGCCACCTTGGACCTGGTCCCGTCGCTGTGTGGCCCGATGAAGTTCACGCCCCAGGATCTGAGGCGCTCGATGTTCACCATCACCGCGGGGTTCTCGTACATGGACTGGTGCATTGCCGGCGCCAGCGCGACCGGTATCCCGGCCCCGATGGCTACCGAGACCATGGACGTCACCGGGGTGTCGTCGATGCCGTTGACGATCTTGGAGACGGTGTTTGCAGTAGCGGGGTAGATTAACAGCAGGTCGGCGGAGCGCGCCGCTATCATGGTGATATGCTCAGTGCGTCCGGTGAGTTCCGTTACCGGCCTGTGCCCGCTGGCGAACTCCAGCGCATCGGGGGTGACTAGCTTGGCCGCCTCCCGTGTTAACACTGGATACACTTCCGCCCCGTGTTTTATCAGCTCCCTGATGGTTGAGAAGCATTCGACCGCCGCAATGCTGCCGGTGATCCCCATAACGATCGTCTTACCCCTGAGCTTGGTGCTCTTCTCGCAGTAGATTTCCTTTGAAGGATGCATTGTCATACGACCCCGTCTATGATGGCCATGACCTTCGCGAAGACCCTGTCAGGATCCGCCGACGCGTCGATAACGGCGAACCCGAACTCATCCGCCAGACGGAGGTAATTAGCACGGACCTGAGCGAGGAGTTTCCTCTCCTCGAACTTACTGGTCCCCTCGTCCCTGGACCCCACTCTGGCCATGCCTGCGACAGGGTCGATATCCAGGAGGACGGTGGCGTCCGGCTTTTCGGTGAAATCAGAATTGATGGTGATAAGCCAGTCGCGATCGGTGCCGTCTCCATTCAGCTGTGCGGACTGGTAGGCCACGGTGGACGCGAAGTACCTGTCGCAGACCACCACCCTGCCGGCGGCTACATCTGCCATGATCCTCTCGGTGTGGTCGTTACGGTCGGCCACGAAGAGGAGAGCTTCAGTCCTCTAGGACATCGGGCCGGCGGCACCAGAGCGTATGAACGCACCAATTCCCTCATGGGTGGGCTCTGCGGTGAGGACGGCCTCAATACCACGGGAGGTCAGCTTCTCGGCCACTCTGCGGCAGATCGTGGACTTCCCGGCACCGTCTATGCCCTCTATCACGACGAAGGCTCCGCTCATCCCTACCGCATATGCGATGTTCAGATAAGGGTTTCCCGCTTGCACCCCGGTCGATCTCTTTAGTAACTGCACAATCGCGTAGATAGACTCCACGTCTTTGACGTACGGGCGGCACAAGACCGCCAGCTCCCTGCGAATCATGTCGTCGTACTTCACGTCTAGGGAGAATAGATTCTCCATTAGCGCCCTCGCCAGGGTGCCTCCGCGGCGGTCCCAGTCTGTCATGATGACGGCCTGCCTCCCACTGTGCCAGACGTGCTCCGCGGCCTTCACCGGGCCACCCCCGCTCTGGACGCAGAATAACTCCCCCTCGACACCAACACTTTTCAAGGACGCTATGTCCTTCAAGCCCTCCACCAAGATGATGTGTGTAGAGGATAGCAATGACAGATCGTCCAGGAGCCCCTCTATGGCCTCTAGGCGCTCGGCGTCGTCCATCAACTGCCTCCTCCAGGCTCAACAGGATGGAGTCCGGGTCCCCCGTCACAGTGACAGTCTTCTGTCTGGACGTCTGCCCCGAGGTGATCTTCGCCTCGCATCCGGTTATGTCCCGGAATAGTTCGGTAACCTCGCGGTTGGCCCTTTTGTTCAGTGGCGGAGCCTTGACCCTCACAACCATGCGCCCTCTCCACTCGTCGAACCCCTCTATCTCTGAGCGGTTAAACCTGGGCGACACTGACACATCCACCTCGACGCACCCTCCGCGGACCCTGCAGACGTCGGCGATCTTCATGTAAACCGTATTTGTGTACACGAATATGTCGATGTCGGAGAAATTATGTATGTCACCGTTGATAGTCTTCCGATGAGCCCTGCGATGGAATCAATGTCGTTCGACGAGCTGTCGGAGTTGTACAGAGTGGAGATGAAAAGCAGTGTCATCACCCATGTCAGGAGGGACCTCTTCAGGGCTATGGCCAACCTACTGACCAGCCTCCGCCTGGACTACGACCGCCAGATGGCATTGGACCCCGACTCGGTCATGTGCGAAGGGGCCGACCAGCGCAGGAAGA
>CAZXOR010000026.1:0-5542 GCA_964642395.1 uncultured Methanomassiliicoccales archaeon
AGGCCGGCATCAAGGCGATGAACGACGCGGGACTCCACGGCAGCGAGATCGAGGCTGCCTTCATCGGCAACATGGCCGGGGGGCACTTTATCAACCAGAAGCATATCGATGCCCTCATAGCGGATTATGCGGGACTGGCAACCAATCATGTCCCTGCGGTTGGGGTCGAAGCCGGCGGAGCCTCAGGCGGTGTGGCCTTCAGGCAGGCCGTCATGGCCGTCGCGTCCGGCATGCACGACGTGGTGCTGGTTGGCGGCGTCGAAAAGATGACCGATATGGACGATGTGTCCATCAATTCCGTCCTAGACACCACCACCGATGCTGAGTGGGAGGCTGGGATGGGTGCCACGTTCGTCAGCCTCCACGGCATGATCGCCCAGCGCATGATCCACGACGGCATCGTCACCAGGGAAGATATAGCGTCCTTCGCCGTGAACAGCCACTACCACGGCGCACTGAACCCCAACGCGCAATTCAGGAAGGCCATCACTCTGGACACCGTTCTGAAATCCGGACCGGTCGCGTCTCCTCTGGGGATGTTCGACTGTGCCCCTATATCCGACGGGGCAGCCGGACTGGTGCTATGTCCCCTGGAGGACGCGAAGAAGTACACCGATTCCTTTGTGAAAGTGTCCGCCGTTGCCCAGGCTAGCGATACCCTTGCCCTGTTCCAGAGGCCGGACATCACGTCCTACGGGGCTACCGTCGCCGCGGCCAAAGCCGCGTACGAGCAGGCCGGTATCACCGCCGCCGACATCCAAGTAGCGGAAGTCCATGACACCTACACCGTGTCTGGTATCATGGCACTACAGGACCTTGGGTTCTACAAGCGCGGCGAGGCCGGAAAGGCAGTCATGGCCGGCGAGTGCCAGGTCGGGGCTGGGAAGCTAGCTGTGAACACCTCCGGTGGCCTGAAGGCTCGTGGGCACCCCATCGGGGCCACTGGCGTGGCGCAAATCGTTGAGCTAGTGGAGCAACTCAGGGGGTCCGCCAACAAGAGGCAGGTGGAGAACTGCAAATACGGGCTGGCACAGAGCACAGGCGGAACGGGCTCCGCTGTGACCGTCAGCATTCTGGAGGCGATCTGATGTCATCCGTCGCACGCGAGTGGAGGGAGATTCCCGGTAGGTACAACCTGAAGGGGACCAAATGTACCAACTGCGGAACCATATACTTCCCTAGGCGCGACTTCTGCCCCAAATGCCGCCGCGCAAGCATCGGCAATGTGGAGGAGTACGCGGTAGTCAGGACGGGGGAGGTCTACACCTACTCTATCGTCTACGAAGCGCCCGCGGCCAACGACATGCTCAAGCCATACGTAGTGGTCATGGTCAGGACTGACGACGGTGTCATGGTCACCGGCCAGTTGGTGGACGTCAACATCGAGGACGTGGCCATCGGTATGAGGGTCAGAGCGGTTATGCGCAAGCTTGACACCGACGGCGAATCCGGTGTTATTCACTATGGGTTTAAGTTCGTCCCCGTAGAGTGATCTAAATCCACGACGGGGGCAAACGCCCCCGGAAACACAACCCGTCTCACAGATGGGGGCACAGAGCCACATTTCTTTTTTTTTACATCGCCAGGGGGCAGTATGTTGTGGAAATCCGCTGCCAATTCCAGCGATATAAGTGGTTTCGAAAAGAAGGAAGTACACAAAACAGAGCAATAGGTATCGGGGGTAGGATCAGTCGATTATCACATCCACATGGTTGCCCTCTTTGGTGCGGGTCACGGAGATCTTCCTATCAATCCTCTCCCTGATCAGGTCCACGTGGAAATACCCCGACCATCACGTCCCTGCAGGTGAGGTTGTCCAAAATATGGAGAGCCTTCTCCAGGGAGTCGGAGTCCAGGGAGCCACCCCCCTCGTCAATGAACAGCGCGTCCACGCGGCTTCCCCTAGCCATAATCTGGATCGAGTCGGACAGCCCCGGGGCTAGCTACAGCGTTGCCTTGAATGACTCGCCTCTGGATAAAGACTTGACCGACTTCATCTTACCAGTAAAATTGTCCAGCACGTCCAAGTTCAGGGCGGTCTGGGACCTGTTGTCGGTGGATTCGGCCTTCCTAATGAGCATGAACCTCCCGCCTGACATGTCGGATAGCCTGCGGTTGGCGCAGTCCAGGATCCTGTTGAAATATATCGTTTGGACATACTGCTCGAACATGATTTTCCTGGAGCCGATGACCGTTCCGTTGGAACGTCGGCCATCTTCTTCAGCGCCTCGAACTCTTAGCCTCTAGCCTCCAGCTCGGTCCAGCGCTCGCTGAGGAACTGCCAGACGCTCCTGTTGGACCTAAGCCTCTCTGTCGCCTTGGCGAGCTCTTCCGCGACGGCGACCCTGACCTCTCTACGGCCCTCACCGCCTCCTCCGTAAATCCGGTGTCAGGCCTGTCGAGTCTCTCCAGCTCCGTGCTGAATTCGGTGATCCTGTTGCGGCACTACATGTCCTCCTTCGTGAACGCGTCTATGGCGGAGTTCAGGGCATCAGCATCCATCTTCTTCAGCCTATGGAACCCCTCCAGGTCCATGCCTATGTCCAACAAGAGGGAGTTCAGCCTGGCTCCGGCCTCGTCCAGCCTGGGCGTGAGCTCCTTTATCTTCTCCTCCGCCTTGCTCCTGCAGTCTTTCCTGACGGCGATCTCCCCGATTAGACTCTCCTTCTTCAAAGTGACGATCCTGGAGAAATCCTCCACTCTTTGGATATTCTCGGTGTTCTCGCGGAACGTACGGGCCGCCAGCTCCGCCCTATCGGCGGATAATCTCCTCTCGGACTCAAAAATCCTGATCCTCACGGACTTCAGCGCCTTGAACGTGTCCCGGGACTCCCTGATCAGATTCCAGCTCCGTCCTGAGGGTGTCGAGCCCCCTGTAGACGGTGACCATGTCGTTAAGGTTCTTCATATTCTACACGAGTTCCTTCTACTCGGGAGATCACATCGTCCAACGCGTCCATGGCCTCAGTTGCGGTGCCGTGAGTACCCGAGGCCTCCCTGAGCCTGGCGAGGTCGGCCTCGTATCTTTCACGGCATGATGCCAGTTCCTTGCTGGCCTTGGTCCTAGCGGCGTCCTCCTTTTCCTTCCTCCTCCTGAGCTTGTTTATCACGTCCTCGTTGATATCTATCTCCAAAAGGGCAGGAGACGGGTGGTGTAAGGAACCGCACACCGGGCACGGGACACTCTCGGAGAAGTCTGCGGCGATCAGCCCGGCCTAGAACCTGAGGAACAGTGACTCACTCTCCTCCATTCCGCAGCGATGACTCTGGCCTGGGCATCGTGGAGGGCGAAGGAATTTTCTAACCTCTTAACTACGTCCTCAGCCTTCAGACAGACGGAGCCCCTAGCCCTGTTGACGCTCAGTCTGGACAGCTCAATCTCGACGCCTTCCACAATCATCTCCTCGATACAGATCCTGGAGTCGATGTCCGGTGAGTCCTTGAGTTTTCCACCGATGTCGAATATACGGGCGGAGGACCGCTCCAGCCTGTTCGCCATCTCCTTGGCGAACGCATTCAGTATCTCCAGTTTGGCCCCTGTCCTGGCTACAGACTTCCGGAGCTCCTCCGCCCTCTCGTATCTCGGCAGCATGTTTCGGATGCGGATGTTGGCGACCTTCATTTTTTCGGCATCGACAACCATCGCGGCTGCCTTCTCAGAATCAGCCATTGCAGTCTCGTGCTCGACCTCGAGGAACCTGATGTCATCCTCCACCCGTTCGAGCTCCTCCTCGGTATCCATGAGGTTCGTGTTCAGGGTTCTCAACAGCGCCTCAATCTTGGTCATCGGCGCGAAACGGTTCAACATGTCGCGGGTGGAGGTCATCCTTTGGAATTTATTGCGACACCCCTCCAGCTCTGAGGCCTTGCCCCTCACAAATTCCAGCTTGTCAAGCTTTGATGCGGAGGCAAAAGCCTTCGCTCTGGCGTTGACGGCAGCCACGTAGGTCATCTCCGTCTGGATCCTCTTTAGAGTTCAGCGCAGAGACCTCATCCTCGTCGGACTTCAGCGTGAGCATCATAGTCCTCTCCTGTTCGACTCTCGGATACTTTGTCAAATCCTCCACGATGTCAGTCTTGAACTCCTTCAGCTTCTCGTTGGCTTTCCTCAGCCAACTGCCGAAAGCAGCATCCTTCTCCTTGACCAGCCTGACCAGCCTGTCCTGTATGTCTTTGTAGCGGTCCGTGCCGAAAAAGTTCCTCAGTATGGCGGTCCTCTCACCGCTCTTGGTATCCAGTAGGTTCATGAACTTGCCCTGAGCCAGCATCACAATCTGTCTCCACTGGTCGGCGTTCTTACCGAGGATCTCCTCCACCCTGGCATCCACTTCCCTGGGAGCAGTGGAGACAAGTTCCCTGGCCGTCCAGAGCTTAGTGGTTGGGCTCTTTTTCATTATCTTGCCGATGCGGCCGGTGTACATGTACGGCAGCTCCCTCTCTACCCTGTAGGTGGTGCCTAGGTGCTCGAAGATCAGCGAGACCCATCCCCTCTTGAAGGTCAGGTCGCTCTGCAGAGAGCCGACATCCCTCCTAGACGTGCTGGTCACCTCGAAGAGGGCGAAAGTCATGGCATCAAAGATCATGGTCTTTTGGACCCGGTGTTCCCGATGATTAGGAAGAGTCTAAACCCTATAGCGGAGAAGTCCACCCTCGTGGACTCGGCGTACGGCCCGAAGGTCCTCATTTCTAGCAAAAGCGGCTTCACTCATCCTTACCTCCCCCCCCCAAGTAAATGCAGTCGTGGAGGATCTCCACTTTGTACTCCGTCAGGTCGTCGCCGGTCATTTCCTTGTAGAACCCAGCGAACAGCTCGTCGGGCTTCATAAACATCATCTATTCGAACTCGTACCCGGAGGTCACCGTTCCAGAGGCTCCACTTTCTAATGTGAAGGACATAAAGTGGGGGAAGGTTCTCCTGAGGTCCTCCATACCGCCTACGGGGGCCTCGGTAATGTTCACGATGATGTAGTCTCCCCGGTCCTCCGATCGCCGTGGATATGATTTCGATCACCGTCTCCCTGACCACCCTAAAGTCCTTCAGGGGCTCCTGGGGATCCTCTCGATGGCTACATTATTCTTGCCCCTGTTGTCTACTAGGACGACTTTCTTCCTGTAGAGGTGCTCGGACGCGGAATACTTCAGTGGAGAGCCGAAGTACCTGACCGTCTCCCTGCCGACGGACTGATGGATGTGCAGGTGTCCCAGGGCGACGAAGTCGAACGGGTCCAGCATGGAGGCGGGGATGCACTCGATCCCTCCTACTTTCGGGCTTTGTTCCTCTGACTTGGAGGTCACAAAATCACTGGAAGCCTCGGCGAAGAACTGGTGGGCAACCAGGAGGTTTCTCTCGCTAGCGGACACGCTAAAAGCCTCCAGTACCAAGAGTATCGCTTCCCTGTAGCTGAAGACGTCCACGCCCAGGCGGGCGCGGACCTCCGAGACCTTGAAGTAGGGCAGAAGATAGACATTTAACGGCCCGTACTCGTCCTTTGTGATGATCCTCTCGGCCCTCCCAGTGAACTCACCGGCGATGTGAACTCCA
>CAZXOR010000026.1:5642-8310 GCA_964642395.1 uncultured Methanomassiliicoccales archaeon
GAACTCCAGCCTTGTGCCGGAGTCGTGGTTGTCGGCGACGATGTAAGCCTCGCATCCGAGAGATGTGACCCTCTCCAAGAAGTCCATGAACATGGAAACGGCCTCCTTGGTTGGCACGGCCCTGTCGTAGACATTGCCCGCGATGACCACAGCGTCAGTTCTGTCCGTCTCCACGATATCTGCGATTCTTTCGAAGATGAATCTTTGGTCCTCCGCCATCAATAAGTTGTAGACACACTTCCTAGATACAAATTCGAAGAATGTAGTATCTTCAATTTACTCATCATTTAAGTCTATTCGACTTATTATTTAAACACTTATAATTTTATGCGATGGCGTGTATATAATATTTACATTTTTTGTAAAAGACAATGGACGCTATAAACGTTTTATCAGAGGCGCACGATAGCCGGATATGGCGGAACAAGACGGATCCATCAAGTCAACGGTCAAGGCCGTGTGCTCCATATCCTACGTTTCGGAAAAGCTGCAGGTGTCCCGACCCTCCCTCTACAAGTACATGGATTTGTACGACGTCGGGAAACGCGTTAATGTCCCGCTCAAGGTGCTCCATTTCTTTGATTACCTATCATCCAATACCAGGACGGAGAACGACACCGTCCTGTATTTCATCAAGGTCAGGAACGAGGACGAGGCGAACGGGCCATCGGAGATTCTGGCGGAGTGCATCACTGGAGACGACAGTGCCATGGTGTTGTTCCCCGACACGGAGGAGCCGGAGGACGTGGTGGTGGAGGTGTTGGTTGACACTTCCAGCAGCCTAAGGTCATCGGGGAGTACAGGCCGGAGCCGGACAGGAAGTTCGTTAGGATTGACGACCTGATCCCTAATCACAGCTTCTACTATAGAATGAAAATGGCCGACGGACAGTCCACCAGGGAACTGATGCCGTTCTCGATAAGTGGGAGCGTCTAAGGCACAGATGGGGAGGGGGGTTAAGGGATCGACCGTACTGGATAGGACGGATACTGGGCAACCCCCTCTGCAGCTCATAACAACTTCATTCGCATCACTTCCACCTCACCGACGGTTCTCCGTGTGACTCGGGCTATATCAGCAGGGGACCGTGCGGTCACGTGGAGTGGTCAGATCTTCCGAAGCTCGACCATGGCGACGTTCTCCACTGCCTGGTCCTCGGGAGACAGAAAGCAGCTCCTGAGCCCCAGCTTCTCCGCCTTCCACGGAGTGGCGTCCATGATAGAGTCGTCTAGGGCCATACCGATCTCGTCCAGACGGGGATCATCGACATCTATCAGGACGGCGACGAATTCGTCCCTGCCATCCTTGGGCCTCATTTTGGCCATGGCCTTCCCGATTTGCCTCTCCCAGGCGCAGTAAATGATGATCTCGGTCGGGAGCGTCTTCGATCTGTTGGTACCCTCCTTGAACGCTCTCTCGGCGTGGAGCGCGGCGGACATGACGTGGTCCCTGCCGGCGACCATGTCTGGGTCCAGCAGGACCACGCCCCCTCCCATAAAGGTAAAGTGGGACACGATGGTCTCAAAGGATGCTGGCCCCCTGATGCCGATGACATCGAAGTGCATGACCTCCTCCAGAAGATATGTGTATTTAATGGGCACGAGGTCTGGATGAAGAGTAGTCACAGCCATATGTTTAATTCAATTCAGAATAGATATATGATTGTACACTCGATTATGACTTGGATAGTTCGAATGTAGTATTAGTTTCAGGGAATAGACAATCAGTAAAGATATATCGTTAATCATGGTACTGCCTCTCAGGAACGAGTGAACACTATGACCGACGAATGGATTAGGATTGCTGCGCCTGCGACCACATCCAACATCGGGGCAGGGTTCGACGTGTTCGGACTTGCACTGAAGGAGCCCTACGACATCATCGAGGGCAGGAAGATAGATAACGGGATCATCATCAGCAAGGTCTCTGGACCCGGGTCCGAGAGTATACCCACTGACCCCGAGGAAAATTCTGTGAGCATCGCGATCACGGAAGTCCTCAGGAGATGCAACGCTGACTTCGGGATCGAAATCAGGATAAAGAAGGGCATTCGTCCCTGCAGCGGTATCGGGTCCTCCGGTGCATCCGCGGCTGGTGGCGCGTTCCTCGCGCACATCCTTTGCGGGAAGAAGCTGTCCCTCACCGAGGTCGTCCTCTGCGCAGCCCATGCCGAGGACGTCACGTCCGGCGGCTTCCACGCTGACAACGTAGCCCCCTGCGTGCTGGGCGGGTTCACCGTCATACGCTCCTACGAGCCGTTCGAGGTCATATCCATCCAGCCCCCGGAAGACCTGGGGATCGTCGTGGCGATGCCGGACGTGATGGTGGTCACCAAGGACGCCAAAGCTGTACTCCCTATGGAGGTCTCTCGCAAGGACATGGTGTTCCATCTGGGCAACGCAGCGTGCATGGTGTACGCGATGCAGACTGGCGACCTGGGGCTTATTGGCAGGTCCGTCCAGGACGCCGTGTTTGAGCCGGCCAGGACATCCTTGGTACCTCATCTCAAGAAGGCCGAGGCCTCCGCCAAATCCCACGGCGCCATTGCATCCTTCCTCGGAGGCTCTGGCCCCTGTATCATCTCATTCTACGACAGGAGCTCCCATCAGGGCGAAGCCATCGCAGAGAGCATCCGTGGCCTGTATGCCGAGAACGACATGGGGTGTGA
>CAZXOR010000027.1:0-8301 GCA_964642395.1 uncultured Methanomassiliicoccales archaeon
AAAATGTAAAATTATTTATTAACAAGCTCTAAGTCCAATTGACTCCGACTCGTAAATCAGGATAATTAGAAGCAGCGTGAGCGCGACGATCCCCTTGTAGTTGATGTGCTTCTCCTCCGTGTTGTGGGGATGGGGAACTTCTTGACGGTGGGCGTGAAGGCGATGAGCGTCAGGGGGATGTTGATTTAGAAACACCAGTGCCAACTGATGGCTACCTCATTGTATCCTTCAAGGAGGAATTCAATACCGCTGCCCCACTCCAATGACCCCAAGCAGACCCTGTATCCTTGCCCTGTCGCGAGGGCGTACAGGTCGACGACCGCGGTGATGACAGGATTATGATACCTCCACCAACACCCTAGACCGTACGGCAGATGATGACCATCTCTATACTCTGCGAGAGACTAGTGAGAACGAATCTAACAGGAAGAACCCGAAACCGATGAAGAACATAGGGGTCCTCCCGTAGATATCAGAAAGCTTTCCCGCGATGGGGATCATAATCGTCTCGCACAGGAGGTACGCGGTGGCCATCAAGGAGTAAAGGCTGAGACCACTAAGATCTTCGGCAAGCTTTGTCCTGATGGTGCCCACGATGGTCCCGTCGAAGCATACACCAGCATGGCGATGTATAGACCGAACATGATAGTGGTGCGCACCCTCGGATCTATGTTTTTGTACAGATCTGTTCGGTAGCTAGCGAATTTCTTCCAGGATTTTTACAAAGAATTTCTTGGAATAGATGTTATTGAAGATGACTTTGGGAATCAACTGTAATATAATAACAGCTTTAATGAAGAACAGACGAATTTTGAATATTAATATATAAACTATATAATAGACAATGAGGAAAAGAAGGGTTTTCGAAATATCCCAGAGAATAGTTGGCAATCTAATTATCATTTGTCTTCGGAGAATTTGGTGTTGAGCTCGTCCAGGCAAACGTCCGGCTTCCCCATGATCCTGCACAGCATCTCCTTCTCCTCATCGGTAAGGATGTCGAAAAGGTCCCAGTCCAACAGGAACATCATCCTGCTCATACGAAGATGTCTCTGCTCTGGTCAGTCAGATGCAGGCTGTGCAGTCTGCCCTGACCGTCGTTGCGCACGGATCCCAGCTCTATGAGCTCCTTGACCATAGTGGAGATGTAGGATTTGTCGAAGGGGACGCTCTCGTCCAGCTCCTTCTAGGAGATCCCGTCGCAGGAACCTATGTGGTAGATCAGCAGCAGGAACTGGGGCTTCACTCTGGAGTTGTGGAGATATCTTAACAACACCGTACGCAGGCACTGATTCATCTTCCTGGGGAAGATCAGCATTAGACTGATAGAGTCGTCTCCGTCTCCGCCCATTGCGCATCCTCAGATGCTATATATACCAAAATACGCTAAAAGTTCTGATTAGGATCAGGGTCATGCAGATCGGGCAGACGTACCTCACCAGATAGGAGTACGCGGTCTTCATCCGGAACTCGTTGCCCTCCGTCTTCACCTCGTCCAATACGAACCTGACCTTGACTACGTAGCCCACTATGATGCATGTGGCCAGAGCGACTATGGACATCATCAGCGAGTTGGTTATGAAGTCGAAGAAGTTCAGGAACACCATGCCCAACGGCTCTATGCCGCTGAGTGGACCATAGCCTAGGCAGGATAGCAGTCCCAGGACGAGTATTAACTCGAAGCAGGCCCCGCAGACTATGAAACGCCTCCAGCCTCATCTGTCCTTGAACACCGACACGACTGTCTCCGCCAATAAGATCGAGGACGTCCACGTGGCGAACATCACCAGCAGGAAGAATGCTATGCCCACGATGTGTCTGACAGGCATCTGCTCAAAGACCTGTGGCATGGTGTTGAACATCAGGCCGGGCCCGCTGGAGAGCCCCCATTGTTGAACACGATGACGGCCGGGACGACCAGTAACCCCGAAAGGAACGCCAAAGAGGTGTCGGTCAGGCAGATTGTCTGGGCGAGTCTCTCGATGTTGATATGCTTCCTCATTTAGAATCAGTAGGTGATCATGATTTCCATGGCCAGCGACAAAGAGTAGAACAACTGATCCATTGCCCCGAGGACGGTTGACATGGAGAAATCGTCGAAGTTGGGGGTGAGATAGTAGCTTAGGCCCTCGCCAATGCCGTCCGGGGTGAGCATGTACATACACAATCCGATGAGAAGGACTAACAGGGCGAGCATGAGGATGTTACTGACTC
Organism: uncultured Methanomassiliicoccales archaeon; assembly: GCA_964642395.1. Lineage (GTDB taxonomy): Archaea > Thermoplasmatota > Thermoplasmata > Methanomassiliicoccales > Methanomethylophilaceae > Methanoprimaticola. The sequence continues at coordinate 2,215 of CAZXOR010000027.1, forward strand.
TCTCAACGCCCTTCTGAACGTCGAACACGACGACGAGGATGGTGAGGGCGGCGTATACCAATAACCAGTGACGGGGCTGTCGAAACTCCTTCCCATAGACCCGGACATGAAGTCGTTAAAGAACCTGTTCGTGACAAGGTCCAAGCCCCCTCCGGTGGCGTACTCCACGAAGTACTTGGTAACCCAGCCGCCAATGATGCAGTAGTATGGGACGATAATGATCGGAATCAGGGCGATAAACCAGCCAACGACCTTGTACCTCTCCCGAAGTCAAGAAACGCGTCTATGCAGGATTTACTTGTGCGTCTGCCTATGGCGAGCTCGGTCATCATCAGTGTCACGCCGAACGTGATCATAAGGATCAGGTACGTAATCAGGAAGATCCCGTCGCCATACTGCTCGACAAGATACGGGAAGCGCCACAGGTTCCCGATCCCGACCGCAGACCCTGTGGCCGCCAGGATGAATTCCATCCTCCTCGAGAAGGTACCGTGTGAAGCGACGTTTTCCGTGCCCGTTGTGATGGGTGGTTATTATAAAATGCTAATGCTGACTCATTTTCATGAGGGCTTCTGGGCACCCACGCACTCCCTTGAGACACGATGAGACGAATGGACATGTTCCAGACGCCTGGATAAACAGGCGTCTCGCGGTTGGATCCAAAATCCGCTGGAGAAGACTCCATTGGGGAGTAAGGTGAAGAGAACGGACAGAGGTGTCCATCCAGCCACACACGTGCACGAAGTAGCCGCCTTCCTCTAGCTTCATGGTTTAACCATTTGCTGTGACCGTACATGATACATCGAGTGTGCAAACACGTAACGGACGCTCGCTCTTAACTCTCATCAGCGTTATCTAGGACTGCGAACGCTCCGACAGTGCGTCGATAGTCAACACCAACACGATGGCTTCCTTGTCCAAACAACTATAAATCAAATGTTTGAGTACGCACCCCAATAGGTGTGAAACATGCAGCTTTACCATGATAAAGACGCAGACTTCAAGATTCTCGAGGGAAAAAAAGTTGCCGTTCTTGGTTACGGATCACAGGGAAGGGCCCAGGCGCTGTGCTTCAACGACTCCGGCATCGATGTCACCATCGGTGTCAGGAAAGACGGCAAATCCTGGAACAAAGCCAAGGAGGACGGTCTCAAGGTCGCTGAGTTCGCCGACGCCGTGAAGGATGCCGACGTTGTCACGATGCTCCTGCCCGACGAGATCCAGCCCGACATCTACAAACAATATGTCGAACCCAATCTCAAAAAGGGTGCCGCACTCGAGTTCGCCCACGGGTTCTCAATCACCTACAAGCTCATCCAACCCCCCGCGGACGTCGACGTCATCATGATGGCGCCCAAGGCCCCAGGAGACATGGAGAGGGTCGTCTTTACTGAGGGATTCGGAGTCCCCGCCCTTATTTGCATCCACCAAGATGTCACCGGCAACGCCAAGGCCATAGCCCTAGCCCTCGCTAAGGGACTGGGCTCCACTCGAGCCGGCGTTTTCGAGACCACCTTCGATAACGAGACCTACACCGACCTCTTCGGCGAGCAGGCCGTCCTCTGCGGAGGACTTACCGCTTTGATCAGGCAGGGCTTCAAGACCCTGACCGATGCCGGCTACCCCCCCGAGATGGCCTACTTTGAGGTTCTCCACGAGACCAAGTTCATCTACGACCTCATTATCAAGGGCGGCTTAGAACTCATGTGGAACGTTGTTTCCAACACCGCCGAGTACGGCGGGATGACCAGACGCGACAGGGTCATCACTCCTGAGTCTGGGGAGGGCATGAAGTCCATCCTCGCCGAGATCGAGAACGGCAAGTTCAAGGATGAATGGAGGGGCGAGTGGGTCGCCGGCCTCGTCAACCTTAAGAGAATGGAGGAGGACGAGAAGAAGCTCCAGCTGGAAATCACCGGGAAGGAAATTCGCCAGCTTTTCGAGAGGAAGAACTGATAAACATCAGACAATCGGGTAATGCTCATGAACAGGATGACCGTTCACACGAGGACTGGGGATTTCCCTGCGAAGCTCGACGACTCGGACATCTCTAACGTCATCTGGCTGTCGCTCCCGCTCGGCATGGATATAAACATGCTAGGTGGGATGATCTACTGCGAATGCCCCCGAGAGGCAATCATGCCGAAAAAGGGCCGCACCACCCAACTCGAAACCGGCGACATCGCGTACTGGCCCGGTCTAGGGGTGTTCTGCATCTCTACGGTCTGACCCCGCTCAGCGGTGAGGACGGCAGGCCCGTCGCACCGTATCTGGTAGTGAGAATCGGGCGCATAATCGGGAACTGCTCCGATCTGGAGGGCTCCGGTGACAGGCAGATGCTGACACTGATACTTCCGTTCTTAGTCCAACTTAAAGAAAAGTTGTAAGAGCCCTCCCGTGGACGACGTGTGGAAGAGGTTTCGAAAGGGTCAGTTACCAACCAGCTCCGTGTCGGAGAAGCTCATGGTCAGGACGGTCACAACACTCATCTGCCCGGATCGTTTCTGATCATCTTGATGTTCCTGACGGCCTCGAATATGTTACCCATCAGCAGGGCGTTGTTGACCATGTCCACGATCTCCCTGTTCTTGATTATATAGCTACACCTAGCGTTCAAACAAAACTTGCCGATCATCTCGTCGGCCTCCGGTTATACGAACCTCTCCATGAATATGCTGCGGTCGGTCTACTCAATGATCTGCTCCGGGGTGTACCTCCAGGATTTGGCGGTCATGTTCAGGGCCTTGATCGCGGGCGTGCGCTCGAAGGCACCCATCATCTCAACGCTGGACCTGCGCATGCCGTCCCGATGTTGTCGCCGTAGAAAGAATCCATGAAGAACGACCTCAGAACCACGTCCTCGATGATGACCTTCCTGTCGGCCGGGGTGCCCTTGTCGTCGAAAACACAGGACAGCAAAGCGCGGACCATCAGGTTGTTCACCGGAGTGAACTCTTCCAACGCCACCTGCTCGCCCACAGAGTCCTTCCACATACTCTACCGTACTTCACGTTCTCGCCATTACCGTAGACATCACGGAGAAGTTTATCATGTCGCCCAGCTGCCAAGGCGGGAGGATCATGGTCGGACGCTTGCTCCTTTGAACTCGCGGCTGCCCGCCGCAGACTTGGCCCACCTCGCTAGGAACCCGCCGATGGCCGGGAGGTCGATGTCCGGGGGGGGGGGTGCAGTGGTAAGTCTCCATTCCTTCCCCGGGATGGTCCCTGATGGTCTTGATATGAAGTGCCCGTAGACCAGCGTGCTCCTGTATCCGCAGTCCACGCCGTTGCCGTTGATGACATTGCTGTCGTTAGCGGACACCTTGATCTGGGCCCTGGGAATGTTCACCAAGCAGCTGTCGATCAGAATCCTGGCCATCTCCCTGAGCTCGTCTGGAGTGATGTCCCCCGACTCTCCTGTCCTATACGTCGGGCGCGGCAATCCTGGCCTGCCCGAGCTAGACGTAGCCCTTGAAATCGGCGCTCTCTGGTGAGTGCCTGAGTACCACCTTGGCCATGGACATGCATTCAGCAACGGAGTACTCACCGTTCAGCGTCACGGAGGCCTTGCCTTGTCTCCCGCCGTCGGCGATGCAGACCATTAGCTCGGTCTTGGTCTCGATGTTGCTGATTTTCAAGTCATCAATGTAGACAGTGTTGATCACCGCCTCAGAGACGTACGCCTTAGACTGCTCGTATTCACGGGCGGCCTGCATGACCCTCTCCGCGTAATAGTCGATGTCGCTCACTGGCTTCCCTCCACGATCATCCTGGCGCGCGTGTACGGCCCCTCGGAGGAGACCCTGACCCAGTCCTCGATATCCTTTCTGCACAGGCTCCCTTTCAAGACGACCTCTTAAACAGGGCGTCGGCGGAGGACATGATGTCCACCGACATGCTGGGAGTGTGAATGACTGCAAGGGCTTGATGGTCTTCCAGTCCCTGATCAGGAAGCCCTCGAGGCACTTGGCCTCGAAGCACCCATTAACCGGGACCCCCATACCGTTAACTATCTTGTCGCAAAGGATGCCGTCCCCCGGTGTCGACGATGATTTCATTGTGGTTCTAATCGCCGGGCCCGAAGTAGGTGTTGGTCATCCTGACCCAGACCTTCTTGCCGTGGCCCTCCGCCTTGTCGTTACCGGTCGGCCTCGTGCTGAACTGGGATACGGGCTCCAGGCTGTGCATTAGTCCGTGTAAATGCTATGGTCGATGATTGTCGTGCAGGACGATAGGGTTCCCTTGTCGTTGAATGGAACAGACCCGTGTGCCCCGCGGACGGTGCCGTTGTCATACATGGTGATAATGTCGGACGCCACCTTCCTGCCGATGGCGCCGGTTAGGAATGACCTCCTCTTGACGATCTCGCCTCCCTCGGAGACATGGCCTATGGCCTTATGAGCCAGCAGACTGGAGACCATATGGTCTGAGATGATGGTAAGGTTACTGGACGGCGCCCTGTCAGCCTTCTGGGTCTCGATCGCCTCCCTAGAGATGACCCTCCCGATTCCTTCGAGGTCAGCGTCTCTGATCGCCTCGAAGCCGAGAATACTATCGGAGCCGTCGTAGTAACACTCTATCCTCTGGCCGTTCGGCAACCATGGATATCGCCTTACAGAGGGTGCGAACCTTCTCCCAGCTCAGATCGTAGCTTGCGGAGTTTACGAGGGCGTTAGTTTTGATCTCCTCTGAGTACGTGCTGACGCGGTTGATGATGCGGTCATTGATAGCCTGCGCGGCGGCAATTTTCTCCGATAGGTCGATAGAGTCCTGGTGTATGCGCACGTCTGCCCTGCGATGCTCCCTTGCCATGGTGGACTCCAGCCGCAATTCGGACTTCCTCTCGCCGTAGGCGTTCCTGACCGTTTGCTCCGCCGCCTTTATGTCCAATTTGAATGAGGTGGCGGTGCCGTACCTCCACCTGCCGCCGGCCCACACCCTCAGGCACATGCCGCCAGTGCTCTTCTGGACCAGTTGGCAGGTGTCCCCGTCTATGGAGGTGACGCCAAAGACTCGGACGGTCTGAAACCTGATGTAGGAGAACTTCGCGCCAAGGTCATGCATCCTGTCCACGGACCTGTAGAGGGTGTCCTAAACCTCCTCTGCCTTCATCATGACCCCTGCATCATATCAGCGTGAAAGAGTGGTCGAAAGATGTGAGCACCTCGCATCCGTTCTCGGTTATTAGGCAGGTGTCCTCTATCCTAATGCCCCATACCCCGGGGATGTATATGCCCGGCTCGGCCGACACGACGTTTCCGGCTTTCAGGGTCTGTTTGGACTCGGAGTAAACGGAGATCGCCTGGTGCACGTCCATGCCGATTCCGTGCCCGAAGGTGTGGATGAACATCCCCTTGAACTCAGAGTCATCGATGACGTCCCTAGCCGCGACGTCCGCGGCACTGGCGGGGGCCCCGTCGCGGTACTATGCGATGCCGACCTTCTAGGCCTCTAGGACCACCTCGTAGGCCCTCTCCTGGATCTTCTGGGGCCTACCCAGGAAGACGGTGCGGGTCAAGTCGGAGCAGTATCTGTCGTATTTGGTTCCGAAGTCGAAGAGGGCGGTGTCGCCCTTCCTCAGTTTGTAGTCGCAGGGCATATGATGCGGCTGTGACGAATAGGCGCCGAACGCCGCGATGGTGTCAAAAGCGTTACCCGTACCCCCGAGCTCCCTCATGCGGGAATCCATCCTAGCGGCAACCTCCTTCTCGGAGACGCCTTCGGACAGCATGTCCGGTATCTCGCCGGCGACAATGGAGGATATCCTGCAGGCCTCCCTGATGGCGGCGATTTCCTTCTCGTCCTTTACGGACACTGTATCAGAGATGGCCTTCCCCGCGTTGACGACCTCGATGTCCCCGACGACCTTCTTGATGTACTCCACCGAGGCGTATGTGACAGAATTGACGTTGAATCCGACCTTGAAGCATCCTCTCAGGGCATCGCGAATGTACTGCTCGCGCTCCTGGCGGTCGTGGTAGACGCATATGTTCCCTGCTCCCTCGTGGGCGCCCTCTTCCTCAAGGATGCTGACGATGACGTCCATGGACCCGTCGGGCTTCACGATGGCGAACGACCCCTCGAAGGT
>CAZXOR010000028.1:0-8017 GCA_964642395.1 uncultured Methanomassiliicoccales archaeon
GAGGGTCGCAAGACTGGAAACAGGTCCGGAAAACAGTTGAATCGGTTTGGATCCACCCAAAAGAGGCGTTGCCATATTAATTTGTTCGGCATCTTAGTACGTCACCGTGGGAAACTTCTGTCACATGGGTTGTGAACTTCCTGACCACGTGGTAGCTGGTGAAATAAATGCTGTATATACAATGAGCTCCTTGAAGAGACCATCGGCAATCCTCTGCATATTCTCCCAGAAGTTGTAGCCATGAAACATCCTGTCGATGTCGGAGTTATCCGTGGGCCTTCCTGATGTTTATCGAGTACAAGTTCACGCAGAGGATGATTGTGATGGAGCAGCTGTCATTGATCAGGTCCCTAGCCTCCAGGGACTTCAGTCTGTCGACCAGCATTGAGCAGCAGTAGAGCCGCTGCACTTCGTTCCCCATCATAGTGTTCATCACGCACATGGTTTTCTTCCCGCCCCCAAACCTGACCCCGGTTACCCGGAACTAGTTCTTGTACATCGACTCCAACTCGTAAACCATGAACCTCTTCATACGATCATCCCTTCAAGATCCTGGCAACTAGTAAGCCCTCGTTCTCACTGGGTACTCTCGGAGGGTGAACACCAGGCCGTTGCAGGGCGATTCCGTCTTTACCAGGACGTTCCCGGTCAACGGGTTGATAACGTCCCCCAGGTGCTCCCCCGCACGGACGCCTTCAATACTCGATTATCGGCATGAACATGCTGCCCTTGGCGGCATTGATGCACTCCACCTGGCTGTCCACGGAAACAATGAGCTTCTTGACATCTGGCACTGGGCCGTCTAACATGCCCAGGTGGGCATAAGGGCAATGATACCCATGTGAGCTAGTTTCCGTACTACATCGTGAACCTCATCCCCGCACCCATCTCTGTGACCAGGGTCTTAGTGTCTGCCATGTTCAGGGAGTAGGCCAGCGTTGATTCCAACATAGTTGTAGTCGAGTACACTCAGACAAAGTTCACATTCAGGAACTTGGTTAGCAGCACCAGCTTCTCCGCCGTGAGCTCGTTGATATTGACCTAATGGATCTCCCTCAGGAAGATGTTGCTGTGGACGTCTATGCAAACGTCCGCCCCGGCTATGTTGTCGAAAATCTTCGCGGCTACGTACTCGGTCATGTATCAGTCCCTCTTGTCCGGGAAGGTTCTGTTTATATCCAGGTCGAAGTCAGGGATGCTCTTGGTGATTGAGTTGATGTCCAGGGAATTCACGACGTGGTAGATATCCACGATCCCTCCGAGAGTGTCCATGTTTGTTTCTGAGGTACCTGACCAATTTGAAGCAGACCAGCTGCCCCTCCAGATCGTCGCCGTAGGTACCAATAACGATGCAGATCCTTCTAGCGTTTGGGTCCAGGCCCTTGGGTGCGATCTTGTTCTCCTTATTCTGAGCTCCTCGTCCACAGGAGCCTATGGACACCACATCCTCTATCATGTCATCATTCTGAATTCGACGGGGCTACGGAGGCGTGGACTTGCTGCGAGGCTAATTTTGCTTTGTAGAACATCCCTTGTTTATGTGGCAGTCCTAGTAATCCTTGCCGTGTGAGATCTTGATATGGCTTGGTCCGACCGGGGAGTCTCCGATGGGGTCTAGGCCGTACCACAGGCCCCCATCCATGACCTCGATCCAGGCAGGGCTTTTTCTCCTGCGGAGAGCCTGACGACGTACTTACAGGATATCCCTCTGCACCTGAGCATGGAGAACATTATCTGGGCGTAGTCCTAGTAGACCCCCCTCCTCCCGATCATGCTTCTTCAGCAGTGGTAGACGGGGAGATGACACCCTTCTCGTAGGAGAATGACCTGTGGAGCCTGTGCATCAGGCCCATCGCCTTTGACAGGTCGCCGTAAGCGTAATCGGAGGCGGAGCCCAGGAAGTGCCTCACGGAGAGACCCGGGAAAGTCCTCGCGTTGTAGTTCCGGTAGATCCTCTCTTCATTCGGGAGTGCTACGCACTCAGGCAGGGGATCCTTCGGCTTCTCGGCAGGGACGGCTGCGGTCCCCCGAACGCTCAGCGCTAGCTCTGTAGGCCTCCGACTATCGTCCCCTTGAGGACTGTGTTACCAAAGCCATCCATCGAGCGGGTGCATAGGACGTCCGGAATCACCACCACCTGCAGGGACAGTATCATCTGCCTGAGAGTGTTCACTGGTATGCACTTGAACGCGAACGAGTGCTTGCGGGCCTCCTCGTCGAATATCATGAATATTCCATATAGGAACCCATCTCCCTGTTTCCACCGCCCTTGGGAACCCTCTTCTGACGTCCACCATGAACTCGATAAGACGGACGGCGTCGGAGTCGGCACCCGTTCCCCGGACAACATTTCTCCGAGACGGGGGATGGCGTCCTGGTCGTAGGTCAGCTCGGTCTTGACGATCCTATTCTGAAGCCTGTTGACTTCGAACAGGATGGCGTCTACTGGGATGCCGAACTTCAGGTACAGGTCGATCCTTTCGATCCTCCTGGCGGCCTTCACGATGTTCCTCTTGCTGAGTCCACGACCCTGTCATACAGGTCGCCCCAAAACGTGAACAGGTCATTCACAACGGTCTGCAGGACGATCAGCAGGGCAACACCCATAAAGACCTTCCTTATATTGTATGTATCCAGCTGGATATACGAGAGGGTGTCCGAGCCGATGTCGTCCCTGATAACCACCGCGTTGTCGTAGGCGCGGATCAGGTTGCTGATGATGGAGTCCGGGTTGAACTCATTGAATGGGGGCCTTCTAAAGAAATCGTCCTTATCTGCATAGACGTTAGGGACACCGACCCTTCTGCAGTACTCCAGGTAGGTCACGTGGTCCTCGTTGATCATCCTGTTGTATCCATTGAAGAACTCCATGACAGTGGTGTGCATCCTTTCCACGTACTTCCCAAGCCAGAATAACTCGTGGTCTTCTCAATCGTTTGTAGCTCATGTCATCACCTCGAAAGGACCCATGTGTCTTTGAACCCTCTTCCCTGGAAGGAATTGACTATGAAAGAATCCGGGTTCTTGAATAAGCGGGTCAGATCGCTCCTCCACACCATGATATCATCGGCGGTGAGGACGAATGCGCGGAGGTCCACCTTGCAGAACACCCTCCTGACGCTCTCAAGGATGTCCAGGTCTCTGAAGTCGATGACCTCTTGGGCTCCCTCTGTATCAGATCGATGAAAGCTTTCCTCTGCTCCGGGTCCAGCTTGTTGCCGAACACTGCCCCGTAGCCACCAGCCTCTGCCACGTCCTTGATGATCAACCTGTCATAGTTCTCCAGCACGTACTTCCTGTCCTCCTCGTAGAGGGGCAGGTAGGTGAGGATGTTGTTTAAAGTGGACTCCTCGTCCAGGTAGTACTTGATTATCTTGGAGACGAAATAGTAGATTCTCTTGTCGTCGACGATGTCGTTGCCGGGGGCGTTGATCAGAACCACGTTGTCGGTGCGATACCTGGACATAATATGCAGGATGCCGATTACGGAGTTCTCCTCGAACACCATGGAGTCTATGTAGTTGTCGGAAATCCTGCGGTAGACAGGCTCACCTCTGCCTCTTACCGAAGTAGTCGGTATAGTAGACGATGTTGTCCTCCACGGTCAGGTTCTGGCCTGTGACCAGCACAGTACCAGTCTTCTCCGCCAGGTAGGAGTGCTCAAAGTAGGCGGCGTTGTAGTGGCCAGTGGTCAAGATGACGTTGATCCCCCGGTGTTCACATGATTTATCGTCCTCCTAAGGGGTAGGCGTAATCTATGTTGCTCACCACTGGGTTGTGCTTGAAGGTCTCGGGGTCAGACATCTGGTGAATTGCCTGGCTATGAGTAGGTAGAACGTCTCGAATGGGACCCTAAGATTGTCCTACAACACATACTACGTGCCGTCCTTGGTCTGCATCAGGTCGATGCTGGAGATGTGGCTGTAGATGCCCTTGAGCGAAACGATCCCATTGTACTCGGCCAGGTAGTCGGACGAGGTAAAGATAAACTCCTTCGGGACGACGCCGTCCATGATAATCCTCTTCTTGCCATAGTTGTTCACGAGGAAATGATTGAGGACATCGATTCGCTGCATGAGGCCTCTCTTCAGATGGTCGAACTCGTCTTTGGTGATGACCCTGGATGGAGTCGAACGGGAACAGCTGCTCCCTGAAAACGTCGTCCTTGTAGATGCCGAACTTGACACTGTACATGACGAGAAGACTGTTCACCGTCTCCGTCTGCTTGAATAGGTCGTCTATGCTGAAACTTGCCCTCAGTCTGCGGCCTTATGGGGACCCGAAAGAACCTTGTTTGTCCTAAAATATGCCAGGTTCAAGACGCGTGTGTTCTGGGCAAACGATAACTACGGCCCCCGAGACAACACTGCGGAGCCGGACCGGATGATGATCGATTGAGGTTGACCCGTGATGAGCCCTATGAATTTTGACGGAGGTTTCATCATCATTCGCTAGAGTAATCCGACATCCCTGTGTACAGGAGGAAGTCGGACAGCTTCATGCCATCATCCCACCTCATGATGTAGTTCCCGCTGCTAGACACGTTCAGCTTGGGCAGCCTCCTGTACAGGATCGAGTGGCGACCCTTGAAGGCATGGTCGCAGGGCATGGTAAACACCCTCCAGGGGTCCCCGCGAAACGACTTTAGCCTGAAGGCGTAGATCGGAACAAGGTGGGAGCGGTAGCACTCGTCCATCATACTATCCGCCTGGTCCACCAGGCGTTGGCTCTTGCTGAAGTGGAGCACCGGGTCTGAAGAGCTCTTGACCTCGATCAGGAAGGAAAAGTCCCATCTGAGTGCGACTAGATCAACCCCCAGCGACCCCGCCGCACGGATGACTAGGAATGGTTCCTGGAGCATCGAGTTGTAGGCGGCGGTTTCCATGGCGTTACAGGTTTTGACCATCTTGGCTATCGATTTCCGGTCCCCCGCAAGGAGTGCCTTCAGCTCACGTTCGTAGGTGTCTCCGGGTGCCGCCATTGGATATCGTCACTCGATTGGCTGGCACTTATATAAAACGAACCATGGGATCGCCGAAAACCCCGAAAACTCTCCCCACCAGTCAGCTCCCTGAGGCCGGGATCAGCTGGACGTCGGTGGTGTCTATACCCATGGCGGAGAACACCACGTCCACAATGCGAGTGCTGTGCACCACGTAGCTGCTGTGGTCCGCCATCCTCATGATAATGACCTGCCCGTGCTGCACCGAGTTGGCGATGAAATCGGTGTCGCTGCGCTTGACGCAGTCCCTGCTGCCGGCCACCACCGTCACGGGGACCTTGATCCTAGCCAGGTCTGCTGCCGTGATGTTGGGCTCGGTGAGCATCATTCTGACCTTGAGATCCTTCTTGCCCAGAGACCAGGACCTCGTCACGGACATCTTCAGGCCCTTGAGGGTATCAGGCCTTGTGTTAGCGCCGCAGGCGATCAGCCTAGAGAGGGAGTCAGGGTGCTGCGAAGCGAACATCAGCCCGACTATGGCCCCGTCGCTGAACCCGCATATGGCGGGCCTCTCCAGCTTGAGCTTCCTTATGAATTCGGCGAGATCGTCCACCATGTCCTGGTAGTGGTACTCCATCACCGGGGAGCTCTGGCCGTGTCCGCGCGAATCCACTAGGTAAACAATAAACTTCTGCTCTAAATAGACCACCGCCCGGTCAAAGATCGTATGGTCCTCCCCGTTGCCGTGGAGCATTATGATGGTAGGACCTTTCTTCCCCCTGACCTCATAGTACAGCGATACAGCGTTGGTGGTTACGCGCATAAGCGATGGGATGGGGCTTCTTTTTATATAACTATAGAAAACCTAAGGAGAATGTGTAAGGTTCTGTCAGACAGCCGAGTAAAAGATTAGGAAGATGGATAAGATGAGGAGAAGGTCGAGACCCCTTCCATTTTCAGGGTTCCAGTCTGCTGGGGTCCCTGGGGAAGAGGATTGCCTCCCTGATGTTGGGCAAGTCCAACATTTTCACGAAGAGCCTCTCGATGCCGATGCCCCAGCCCCCGTGCGGGGGCATACCATACCTGAAAGCCTCGAGGTAGAACCTGAAGTCCTCTGGGTCCAGGCCTTTCTTCTTCATCCTCTCCACGAGGATGTCGAACCTGTGCTCCCTTTGACCGCCGGATGAGATCTCCTGGCCGCGGTAATCCAGGTCGAAGCTGTAGGAGTAGGGGGTGTCGTCCTTCTTCATGATGTAGAAGGGCTTGACCTCCTCTGGGTACTCGGTGATGAAGTAGAGGTCGACACCCCTCTGGCCCATGATGTTGCCCACGAGCTTCTCGCCCTCGGTGCCCAAGTCATCGCCTTCGTTCAGCTTAAGACCAGCGTCGTTCACCATCTTCAGGCATTTAGAGTACGTCAGGACGGGGTATGGTCTGGCGGGGATGTTGATCTTCTTGCCGAGGACCTCCAGCTGCTTGGCACCCCTCTCTTTGAGGCCCTTGAGCACGTGGTCCACGATCTCCTCGATCATGGTCATAACATCGCTCTGGCTCCGGATCCAGGACATCTCGCCGTCGAAAGAAATGAACTCGGTGACATGGCGGTTGGTGTTGGACTACTCTGCCCTGAATGCGGGGCCGATTTCGTACACCCTGTCCAAGCCGGTGGACATAAGGATCTGCTTGTAGAGTTGGGAGGACTGGGCAAGGTAGGCGGGCCTGTTGAAGTACTGTACCCTGAACAGCTCTGCCCCTCCTTCGGCGCCAGCACCACCAATCTTGGGAGTGTAGATGCGGGTGAACCCGTTCTCCCTGACGGCCTCTTCGATGAGGTCTACCATCATGGACTTCAGCTCAAAAATCGCCTTAATCTCCGGTTTACGAAGGTCTATAAACCTGTGGTTAAGGCGGGTGTCCATCTCCACGTTGACCTTGTCGATGACCCCCATCGGCAGGGGCACGGCGGCCTCGCCAATCACCTCGGCGGAGATGGGGATCAGCTCCAGGCCGAGGGCGGTCTGGTTGCTCGCCTTGACCTCGCCCGTTATGGAGACTACGGACTCCCTGGGTAGCTTGGTGAGGATGGCGAAGAGCTCCGGGTCAATCTTCTTTTTGGGCATGGTCACCTGGATGGTGCCGTGCCTGTTGCGAAGGGTCAGGAACGAGATCCCCCCAAGGTTCCTCACGTCCTGGATCCATCCGTGGACGGTGGCGGTGCCGTCCGAGACGGCGATGTTGCTCGAGTCCTTGATTGCTGTCATTGATGCTGTTGATGCGCGGGTCGTATATATTGTTTAAAGAGGGCGGGTCCTTCGACCACTCTCCTCTCTGAAGGCTGTACCCCGGGTAGTAAATCACGTTTAGCAGGCCGGTGTGGGGATTGACTTCCACCGTTGACCTGACTTCGTACAACTCTTATATAATGGACTCAAAACGACACGATGGCAAGGATATCAACGACATGACCTTCAAGGAGAATGCCCTGAAGATGTCACTGGTGACTCAGCACAACTTCTACAACTTCGACTTCGAGACCAAGGATGTCGTTTTCATGAGACGCTCACCTCAATAAGATGAACATAGAGATGGACAATGCCAAAGACCACAGGATAGTGGACGAGTCGCTAGAGCGCGTAAGAATGACTAGTTTCGTCGATTACAGCTTCTACATGTTTTCCAGCGGGAAGCAACAGCGCGTCGTCCTCGCTAGAGCTCTAGCCTAACGGACCCCCCGTATGATCCTGAATGAGCCCACCAATCATCTGGATGTCAAGTATTAGCTGCTGTTGATAGACGTTATTGGAAGTCTGGGAATCACCATCCTGGCGGCGCTTCACAACCTAAACATCACAGCCGCATACTGTGGCAAGCTATTATTTGATGAAGGATGGACGAGTAGTCTACCACGGCACTCCCGAGGAGGCCCTCATCGAGAAGAACATACTGGAGATGTACTAAAAGTTTCCCGCGGTAACATACTAAGATGCTGAACAAATTAATATGGCAACGCCTCTTTTGGATGGATCCAAACCGATTCAACTGTTTTCCGGACCTGTTTCCAGTCTTGCGACCCTC
>CAZXOR010000029.1:0-7962 GCA_964642395.1 uncultured Methanomassiliicoccales archaeon
GATGATATTTCAACTCCATGACGAAGGCATGCTTCGCCGCACGAGCCGACATCCGTCAGAAGATGATCGGGGAGATCAGCGACTAGCACATGTGCATGCACATTATTGAATACAAGTGACAAACTGAGGCTAAATCATATAGTGTCGCCCTTATGTCGAAGTCTTAACTCTATGATTAAATACATTCAAACTTTAATCCTCTCAATGTCCATATTCAGGATCGAGTCAGGCGTCCCCTTCGATTCGAACATCTACCTCGTCGTAGGCGAGAGGACTATGCTCGTCGACACCGGATCCGGGCTCGGCCACGACTGCGTGGTCGCCGGTATCCGCAGTATTCTTGAGGACAGGGGTCTCGACATGATTGTTCTGACCCATTGCCACTTTGACCACACTGGAGGGCTCACGGCATTAGTCCACGAGTTCGGATGTCCCGCCTACGCTGGGGATCCCGATGTCGATTGCATAAGGAAGGGTGATTCCGTCTACATCCTCAACGACATGTTCGGCTACAGCTTCAAACCCGTCGACGTCGGGGATCTCCACGATGGGGATGTCATCGACTTGGGGACGAGAAGCTTCCGTGTGATATAGACGCCCGGTCATACAGCCGGCGGGATATGCCTCTACGACGGGACAGCCGGGGCATTAATCTCTGGTGACACCTTGTTCGAGGCAGGGGTCGGCCGCACGGACTTTCCCGGAGGCGACACGACTGCCCTCCGCAGTTCGATCCGGGCCCTTAGCAATATCGATATAAAGGAACTGTATCCGGGTCATGGAAGCATATGCGTTAACTATGACCCTGCCATGTTGGTAAGGATCATGACACTGGTAGGTGTGTGAATGAAGATCATCAAGTGCGATTATACTCACGGCTCCGACACTCACTGTGAAGAGGCCGTCGACGCTGCCGCGGAGGTCGTGGCGGCAGGAAAGCTCATTGTGTACCCGACCGAAACGGTCTAT
This sequence comes from uncultured Methanomassiliicoccales archaeon, assembly GCA_964642395.1. Lineage (GTDB taxonomy): Archaea > Thermoplasmatota > Thermoplasmata > Methanomassiliicoccales > Methanomethylophilaceae > Methanoprimaticola. The sequence continues at coordinate 970 of CAZXOR010000029.1, forward strand.
GGGATCGGCGCGGACATCTACAATGAATCAGCGGTGAAGAACCTGTATATCGCTAAGAACAGGCCATTCGACATGCCTCTTTCCGTCGCAGTCTCTGACAAGACCATGCTGGAGAGCATCGCGGTTCTGAACGAGAACGCTGACAATCTCATCAAGGCATTCCTCCCCGGCCCGCTTACCATCATAATTAAGAAACAGGCTAATGTGCCAGATATTGTGACGTCCTTCTCCCAGAAGGTGGGCATCAGGATCCCGGACAACAGGTTCGCCCTGAAGCTTATCAAGCGCATAGGCCCCATCGTGGCCACATCTGCCAACCTTCACGGACGCCCAGATGCCGTCGACATCGACGCAGCCATATCCGACTACGGGGACTCCGTCGACACCTACATCGACGCTGGACCTTGCACCCTCGGAAAACCCTCCACGATCGTCCGGCTCATGGACAGAGAGATCGAGATCGTCCGCCAGGGCGCTATCCCGGTCGACAAGATAAAGGAAGTGTTAGGATGCTGAACGAGGAAGAGCTTTCGAAGCTCCGCATAGCGGGCAAGGTGTCCGGAGCCGCGAGGGAGCTCGGGCTCTCTATGGTGAAGGAGGGCGTGAAGCTCTACGATGTAGCGCAAGAGGTGGAGGGGTATATCCGTGAGCACGGATGCGGCCTCGCGTTCCCGTGCAACATCGGCATTAACGAGATTGCGGCTCACTATACCCCGAGCTGTAACGATAAGACAGTATTCCAGATCGGGGACGTGGTCAAGGTCGATTGCGGCGCCGAGCTGGACGGATTCATCGGTGACACGGCCGGCACCGTCGAGGTGGGGACGAACATGTACAGAGACCTCGTAGAGATCTCCAAGACCGCTAGGAACACTGTAGCCGAATTCATCGGAGACGGAGTGCCTCTGACCGAGATCGGCAGGGCGGTGGAGATGACCATCACGAGCAAGGGATTCCAGCCCATTAGGAACCTGTGCGGTCACCAGATCGAGCCCTACAACCTGCACGCCGGGCTGTCAGTTCCCAATTACGACTCCGGCGAAACAACCAAGATAAAGGCTGGTATGACTGTGGCTATTGAACCCTTTGCCACCAACGGGGCAGGAGAGGTTAAGAACGGCAAGCCTGGTAACATCGTGAGAATCCTCAGGGAGAGGGAGATTGCCGACCCCAAGGCGAGGAAGTTCTTCGAGTACGTTAAGGAGGAGTTCAAGACCTTTCCCTTCTGTGCCAGGAGCTGCGACTTCCCCGACGCGGAGAAGTATGTCAAGATCCTCATCAGGCACGGGGTGCTCTCCAGCTACACCCAGCTCATCGAGATCAAGGGCAGCATCGTGTCCCAGCACGAATATACCTTCTATATCGACGGGAGGTGCGGAGAGGTCACCACCCTCCCGTAAAAGCTATCAACCAAACCTTTTTCCTCATCTTCCAAGCTGGGGTAGCCGAGCATGGTCAAAGGCGAGGGACTCAAGATCCCTTCCTTAGTGGTTCAAGGGTTCGAATCCCTTCCCCAGCACCATATCGACGTGTCTAAGGTTCTTCGATGCGTTAATATTTGTTCACTAACGATGGTTCTAAGGTTCGCATCGGGACTCGAATCTCATGTTGTAGGTCATATCCTTTCTGGAACTGTGGGATTCCAAGATTTTCTTCTCCTTTAGAACGTGGATGAGACGGGACTCCTTCGTCTTCAAAATGTCGGGTCTCTTTGACATTCCTGTGTTTGATTTCGTGCCTTCTCTCGAACACGTCTACTACGCGCATCTCCTCGTCCGACAGGTCTTTGGAGGCCGTTTTTGATAGCATGATGTTGAAGGAATTAATGGTGTACGATATCCTCGGTTTACAAACTGGAGCCTGTATGTGTCTATGATCTTCGAGATCCCAGTTCCGTAGGTTTCCATCATCTTGAGATAATACAGGATCGAAGTCAATCCTGTGTTCCTGCGCGAGGAGACGTTTGTGAGTACATCATCAATACCAATCTCGTTGTGAGGCCCCCGACTGACAGCACGATTATCCTGTTCAGGTACATAGAGATCATTATGTTGTCCTGGATGCCGTTGTCCCGTAGGTGATTACGTTCATGATGGTTTCCCTCACAGCCTCTTCGGGGTAGTTGCGCGTATCGAACCGGTGGGCCCGGCAATTCTGGAGCGTTTGGAGTTATGCTTGTCCACGAACCTGTAAGCCTTTGCGAACTAGTCTAGCACGGAACCTGATACCTCGTCATGGTCAAGGAATTCTCTCTTGTACGTGTCCGGGTATACAGCCATCTTCACCTCCTGGTCAAACTAATTGGACAGCATGAACCAGGTTGGTATAGACGCCGCCGGACCTCATTTCGAGCAAGTCTATCTGCCTGTCTTTGAATGGCACTCCACTATCCTCGAAGACTCTTGATGTGGCCTTGAACGTGAGGTCCTGTATTCTTGAGGGGAGCGACTCGTAGCGTACCGGAGATTCGACATATCATCTTAATGATCGTGTCCTGGGGCGCTGCGACCGATAACGTTTCGCGGCGGATAAACACCCCTTCAACCCCTTCTCTTTTAGATAATAGAATCTGTTCAAACCACGTCCCACGACGGAGATGATAGATTTTCCTTCGACCTTTCAGGATTTTCAAAGAGATCATTCCGATCGGACTCAGTCTTATGTTGTCCGCAATCGACGATGCGATGACGGTGCACATGTTGTCTGGATCCTCGATTCCGATGACGGTACCGTCGTCATCCACACCAACAAGAATTGTTCCTCCGGATTCGTTGGCAAAGGCATAGACGGTATTCAATGAACGACTGTTCCATGTGTTCTTCAGTTCTGTGCACTCGTCTTCGAATAAGTGTGCCACCATGCGTCTGTTTCTAAAAATGATTATATGTTTGTGTTTGCTCTATGCATTTTTGTTGCGTTTTCATAAGCATTTTGGTTATGAAGCCAACTCGTTCCGACGGATCATCTTGGTACGACTAATTTCGGAATCGAGGTCAGGGCCCCGAAGGCCATGTGCCCTGTGTATTTTGTCTGAAGAAAACATCTATTATCGGCAGCCAGAATGCATATATATGGAAGGCATCGAGATCGGAATTTAAAATTTCAAGAAAGTCCATGAGCTCGGGCTCTGTTTTGTGGATAAGTCTCCGCTGATCAACCATATCCTCACAAAAAGTAAAATAAAGGGCTTTCTCTTTATAAAGCCCTGTAGGTTCTGGAAATCCCTGAACATCAGTATATTGGACGTCTACACGAACATGAAGATTCCGGAAACACATGGTTCGACGGATTTAAAATAAGCAGGCTGTACTACGATGACCCGGAAAAGAACTCGTCGCCGGTCATCCGCCTTGACATAAAGGAATTCAGATCGAAGTCATAAGATGTGTTCGTCTTATCTGTCCAGCTTCAGATGTCCGGATATTCAGCATTTTTATGGATCTTGCGGACTCAGAGGCCATGTGTCCGAGGAAAAGGATGCTGTCCGATAACATCCTCAACATGAGGGGCGACGAAACGACACTGTCCAACGCGCTGCGTTTGTTCTCGGATATGCTCTATGCCCACTACAGTCATAAGGTCGTTATACTCGTGGACGAGTACGACAGCTCTGTCAACGGTGCATACGAGACACAGGATTAGTGGGCAATCCTGGAGTTCACAAGGGATTTACTCTCCTCGGCACTGAAGAACAACGACTCCCTGAAGCTGGCTATGGTCGCAGGAGTAATGCAAATTGCTAAAGAGAACATGTTCTCGGAGCTGAACAATTTGAAGGTGAACAACATTTTAAGTATTGACATGGACGAGATGTTCGGATTTACATTGTCCTAGGTCGAAAGGCTGTGCTCGAATTTTGACCAGACAAAGAAATTCAAGGAGACAAAGAAGTGGTATAACGGGTACCACCTCAGCAACACTGACATCTACAACCCCCGAAGCGTTCTAAATTACATCGATGAGAGGTTCGAACCCGGATCGTACTGGGCATTAACGAGTGAAAACTCAATCATAGACGACCTGATCTCGGTGACGGGTCGTGAAACATATAACAATCTGTTCATTTTCGTATCCGGGGGAAGGGTCCCGTCGAACCTGAATGTCAAAGTAATCTTTGTCGACATAAGCGACATGTCAGTCGGCATCTACAACATTTTAGCTATGGCCGGATATCTGACGGCAGTGAGGACCGACGAGGGGCTATCGATCCTGAACAGGGAGATGTTCGGGGTGTACGCAATACGATTATCTTCAAATTCACTGTGAACAGCCTGAAACGGGAATCTGAGGGAGGGGGGGGTCCAAGGCCATCCTGTCATGCAATGTGTAGAGGACGGGGTCCATTCTGAGCGATATCCTGATGACGGTCGTCAGTGGTAGGGTGCTTGACCATGAGTATAGCTATCAAGTGTTGATCGTAGGCCTCCTCATAAACCTGTTCGGGAACTACTAGATCACCGCGGACTTCGAATTGGGGAAGGATACCACGACATCCGTCTGGTTCGCCGCAGTGACAAAGACCCAACATTGTCATTGAATTTAAGTGTGTGGGCTCCAAGGAATCGGAGGAAAGGTCCCTCGAGGAGCTGTTACATCTGGCGCTGTGGCAGATACACGATCGCAGGTACTACCACAGGTTGAGGGGACGATCGTATTGTACGGTGTCATTTTCGACTCGAAGACTCTGATTATAGTTTCGGAGGAGCTCATCTTCTGACACGCGTCCGCGGCTGTTAGCATCGGGGATAGGAGGCCGTCGCTCTTGTGTCAACCCATTACGGGACGACATTCCAATATAATTAGGCCCTATGGTATCGACGGTTTTCCTATACCTGCATCCAAGTACAAATACGACCAAACCCCGGGGTGTCATACGAGGGACTATCACGAGACCAACCCGGAGTTCGTGGAGAGGTTCGATCACTTCGTCTTCGACAAGGTCATCAACAAGAAGGGCCAGACCTTCAACAGCGTTACCAGGCACATGCGATCGTTTCCACGCTGATCGGATATCAGGGATTGGAGGAATTCAGGTCCGAGGCTCTCAGGGCGCTGGATGCCGAACTAACGTCGATGATGCTGAAAGAGGTTGTTTACCAGGCCGTGGACTACCTTGGCATTGGCAGGGTGAGGCCGTTCATCGACGCCTCGAACGAAATCCTGGAGGCCCGCGTAGTCGACCTCCTACTCGAGAGTCAGGCGACTACCACGATGAAAAATTACTTGCAGAGGGGCGCGGACGCCTAGATGGAGATCTTTGGCCCCCATATGGCCGAGACCTGGATGACTGACCACATCAACCGCTGGCTGGCTGACAACTGCTTCGACGACTACTATTACCTGCGGAGGACTGGACCTGGTGCAGAGAGATGATAACGTTCTGCTTCCTGTCGGTGCAGGGCGGATGCAAGCCCCAGTTCACCGCCCATACCGCCAGCAACATTAGGATGGAGAACGACGCCGACTTCCGAGAGGGGCATCTCTCAATGCCTGTCTTATATTACATATCTCAAGAGCTTCAAAGTAATGATCTGCATTCGCGAGGACCGAGGAGTAGACGAGGAGGCAGTGAGCGTTCATGACGGATGACAAGAATACTATATTTATGATTGGAGCGAGCAGGGGATGCGGCAACCATGTGGCCGAGAGGTTTGGACGTGAGGGATTCCGTGTGGTGCTCCTGTCCAGGAACGCGGAGCGTCTTGATGGGTACGCGCAGGAGTTCAGGGCAAAGAAGATTAATACGGACACGGCGGTTATAGATGTGTCGAACTCTGACTCCATGTCCGCGGCGATCGAATCGATGAGAGAGAGGTATGACGGCCCCGACGTAATGTTTTACAACGTTGGTGACGAGGCCAGATTCCGGATTCGATTGGAAGAACTGGTCACTACTGGTCGACGGCTATAAGGTCGATGTGTTCAGAGCACTGGACATGATAAACCTGGTGATGAACAGGGAGTTCGAGAGGAAGGGTGGAGCCGTCCTAGTGACGGGCGGGGGACTCACCCCGCATCCGATGTACACCTTTTTTCCGGTCCATGGATAAGGCCGTCCTCTGCGCCATGTGCCTCGCCCTGCACTACGGGTATCATGGCGGGGGGGGGGTGTGTTCGTGAGGGCTGTCACTGTTACGGGATCATCGCTCTGGGGGAGAGGTGCGACCCCAGCCTGGTGGCCGAGAAGTTCTGGAAGCTGTATTCCGAGTGTGAGGGGTTCAAGAGGGTCATCTGATCTTTCCGGTCCAAATACGTTCCGGATCGGTCATCCCGGTGTAGGCGATAATCGCAAGGCGGGTGCACGTCACTGTTCCGGCTTATTCATCTCAATATCCATCTGTTCTAGCGCCACGGCGGATCCCTTCGTCTCCTCGAAGAGTCTGACGGATTCCTGCAACGATTTCGATCCTGGGCGCATCAACACCCAATCCTTTATCAATGAGAATGGCATGGGGGTCGTTGCGTAAACTCAGGACCCACCCTCGGCTCATGTTCCGGGGGATGAACACTGAGAGCTCCTCCACGTATGGAAAACGGGAGCTTGCATCTAATCCGGTGAGTTCGGGAAGCATTTATGGAGGTTTAGCACAATGGCTAAGAAGAAAGAGCAACAGATGGAGAACGAGAATTTCAACTTCATCGTCCGTATTGTCAACACAGACATCGACGGTCAGAAGAATACCGTCGTCGGACTCCAAAGTATCAAAGGTGTTGGGAAGAGGGTCGCACAGATTGTTGCCAAGAAGGCCGACGTCGACCCCTCCATGAGGATGGGATCCCTCCCCGACGAGAAGATCAAGGAGATCGAGGCACTCGTCAAGTCCTACGTCGAGTACGCCCCCGCCTGGGCCATTAACAGACAGATGGACTACGATACCGGAGCGGACATGCACTTCTTCGGCAACGACCTCGACATCATCCGGAAGGACGACATCAACAGGATGAAGATGATTCGCTGCTACCGCGGAATCAGACACGAGGGCCGCCATAAGG
>CAZXOR010000030.1:0-7942 GCA_964642395.1 uncultured Methanomassiliicoccales archaeon
TTTCCCTTTCGGGCGCAGGGTGAACGACGCGCTGTCCAGGGCCTATGCATATAGGATGACCGGCATGGTTGGGGCGAACGTGTCCGTCACCATCTCGGACAACAGCTTCATGCTGGGCTGCCCCCGCAGGTTCGACCTGGCGCAGATACCGGGACTGATAAGGGGGTCGGAGTTGGAGCAGGTGCTCCGCAAGTCCATCAAAGACTCGGAGATATTCAAGCTCAGGTTCAGGCACACTGCTGCTCGCAGCTTTATGATTCTAAGGAATTACAAGGGCAGACCGATCTCGGTCAACAGGCAGCAGATCCGCTCCACGTATCTGCTAGAGATGATGGGTGATATGGAGAGGGCGCCAGTGATCGAGGAGACCTACCGCGAGATCCTGGAGGACGACATGGACATCAGGAACGCCAAGCTGATCTTAGACATAATCGACTCCGGCGAGATGGTTGTGGAGCTCATCTACTACACCGGGACCCCGTCCCCCTTCGCTCACTCCGCCATTCTCTCCGGGTTCTCGGATATTGTTCTAATGGAGGACAGGTCTGCGCTGCTCAGGGAGCTTCATAGGAAAGTGCTGTACCGGGCGTTGGGCAACTCCATCAGCGAGTTTGAATTTACGGAGGACAAGGTGGTCCCGTACTTCATCCAGAAACCCCCGAGGGTGATGTCCAAGCAGGACATCCTTAGGCTGCTGGCGGTCACCGGGCCACTACAGGTGATGCGTGAAAAGGGTAGGAACATTTATGCCTACACAGACAAGGACAAGAGGACCGTGGATAGGTGGGTCAGAGAGCTGATCCGCGGGGGAGAGATCGTCACGGTATTCCTGGACGAGCCCCATATCATGGTAGCCTCGGAGGCGCCGTATTACGCGGCGGCCACTAGGAGGAAAAGAGAGCTCACCGACATCGATCGGGCGGTGTATGGGAGGATAACGACTGACATCCCGCTGAGCGAGGTCACCGCGAAGCTGGAGATCAGCGAGGACGTGACGTTCAGGTCCGCCAGGAAGCTGGAGTCCATGTACCTGATTGCCAGGACCGACGTCACCAGTAACAACAGGTGGCTCTACTCCAGGGTCGAGTACCCCAATGTAGATCGTAGGAGGGCCATCGACCGTATCGTGCTCCGTTACCTGGAGTGCTTTGCGCCCGCCACCGTGCAGGAGGTGGCATTCGCGTTGTCCCTGTCCGAGGAGAACGCCAGGACCTCTCTGGAGTCCCTGACTGCGACAGAGGAGGTCTCTCGTGGCAGGTTCCTGATCTCCGAGGACGATCAGTACATGTTGAAGATTGACCATATGAGGCTCAAGACTGGCAGGGACAACGTCTACGACTACGAGACGGTAGAGCGCTACCGCCTGACAAAGGGGGAGAGGTTCGGCAGCATCAAGGAGTTTTTTGAATTCTACGGCTCCGCCGGGAGCGAGCTGGATGTCTACTCGAGGGTGGACGGCTTCGACCTCTCTGAGTGGCACTCCATGAGGGAGTCAGGAAAGCTGCTCCTGGGGAGGTTCGTTCGGGGCAGAGTCAGGTACGTCCTGAGAGAGGAGGGCGACCGCTACGCCGCCCTCAGGCACGAGGAGGTCACCGCGGAGGACCTCGGAATACTGAACATGATCGACGGTATGGGGAAGGCCACCATGAGGCAGCTTGTGGCCGCCACAGGCAGGGAGAAGGAGGACGTGAAGCAATCCATCATGCGTTTGGACCGCTCCCTGTTGGTCATCCGTAATTTCGACGAGAGAGAGGACTGGGGGACAGAGAATACCTACGCTGTTTACCGCCCCGGGACTCCAGAGGGCGACCCGACCAGGGATCTGGTCCGCAGGGCGATTCGCGCTTACGGGCCGATACCTGTGGCGTCCCTGAGGTTCTTAGTGGACATCCCGTTGGATGAGATTGAGCGGCTGGCGGTGGAGGTCGGAGCGTCGACCATCTCCGTCGGCGAGAACCATGTTCCCATGCTGGTCATGACGGACGAGCTCCCGGCTCTAGAGCACGTAGAGGAGCGGGAGATGCCGGTCAGGGTGTTGTCTCTATACGATCCCGACCTGGGGTCCAAGTGGGCGGAGATCTCCTCCCGTTACGACGACAGGTGGGTGTACCCCTTAGTCCGCGGGAACACGGTGGTTGGTGCGCTGGAGCTCTGGGAGATGTCTGGCTGCATAGACGTCCGCGCGATGGATCTGGACTCCTCGGATTTGCTGGGGGAGACCTTGGACGCCATCGACACGATGATGGGCTTCTTCAGGATGAAGGGCACCGACATCGTCCGCATAAGGGAGATCCTGAACATCGACGCCGCAGAACTGGATCAGACAATGGCGGACGTACTCACATCTAAGTACTACCATCTTGTCAACGGCTTCTACGCCAAGGGCAGGTTTGAGCCTTGGACGATGTCCGAGCAGGAAATGCTCTGTTACGTGTTCTCGAAGCAGCGTATAGCCAAGAGCGAAAGGTACCAGACTGTCGCGGAAGCGATAGACGCCAGGGGCTACGTCCGCGGAGACCAAGAGCTGATGGCCCGCGTGTCCGAGAGGACTACAATGAAGAGGCAGATGGAGCGCGGCGGCATCATGAAGATGTGCCTCTCCCCGCCGTACACCGGGTATACTACGATGCCAATGGCCGTTCTGTACAGGGCGGAGAAGGGCTACACTCCAGACAATCAGGCCAGAGAGGTGCTGAAGCTTATAAGCAGGAAGCAACCCGTGTCTAAGAAGGACCTGTTGGCCGACTCCACCTACTCGCCAGAGAAGACCTCTGAGGCGCTATCCAAGCTCTTCAAGAACTCAGTGGTCTACCAGGACGGTGATGGTCGCTACAGCATCGTGCCGAACAACGGTATGGATCCCCACAAAGCTAAGCTGGAGATTATCCGCCGCCACTTCCGCTACTTCGGGATGTTCTCCGCCGAGACGCTGTCCCAGTTCGTAGGTGGCAGGATGGCCGTAACTAGGGGAATCCTCAGGGAGCTGGAAGACGAGGGTTTCCTCAGGAAGGGGTTCCTGGTCAGGGATGACCCCACGCTGTACTGGATCCTCTCCGAGGACGTGGGCGTCAAGCCGCCCAGATTCCTGGAAAACTTCGTGCTAAACTCACAGGATAATCTGCATATCTACCTTAGGGGATACATCAAGCGCGAGACTGGGTCCGGGTCCGTTTCAGTCATCTTCGGCGACACCCGCATCGTGGGCACGTTCAAGGGGAAGATCTGCTCCTCTGGCGCCAAGGTGGAGGAGTTCCAGGGCTCTGACAGGGCCGCCAGGATCCTAAGAGAGACTGCCTAGTCCTTGGGTGTGAACCTGGAGACCAAGAGGCAGAAGGACGATGACGACTGGGATGTCTCGGAGTTCTACCTCAAGGTTAACACAGGCGCTTAACGGCATCTTCCGCAGAGATGGACAACGGCGTTAAATAGTTGGATTGTTTAGGTCCCAGTATGAAGATTCCATGCGAGATTGTTGTGTGGTACGTCCTTCCTATGATACGCAGGGAGGTCTCCAAGGAGCTCGTTTTCTCCCACGGCATGACCCAGGCCGAGGTCGCCCGCAGGTTCGGGGTGACGGACGCCGCCATCTCGCAGTATCTCAAGGAGAAGAGGGGAGGAAATTCCATGGTGGATGATAGCCCCCTTTACCCTAAGTTCCAGAAGGAGATCAGGATCTCCGCGGCCAGGATCGCGGAGAACAAGAGCGACTTCTCCAACGAGATGTGCAGGCTCTGCTGTGTCGTCAAGAACACCGGTCTTCTCGCCTTAATCTACAAGGCTCAAACTGGCATTATCCCGCCCCAGTGCGTGAACGACGAGCCGGAGACGGCCTGATTTCATTCGATGAACCTGCTGTAGTAGAGGAGTTCCTGCGCGTAGCCGGCGTACCTACCGAACCTCTCCCGCCCGAAGGCGGATACCCTCGCATAAGACCCGGTGACACCGTAAAGCCCCTCCACGGCCTTCTGTATCCTCACGTCCACCGGGAAAGCTTCCAGGTGGCCGTAGGAGAACAGCGCCACGCAGTCCGCCACCTTGGGCCCGACCCCCTTTATCCTCATCAAGGTCTCCACGCACCCGCGGTAATCGAGCTCCGCGATGGCATCCAGGTCGATGTCTCCGTCCTCGATGCGCCGTGCAAGTTCTAGGAACCTCTGCTCCCTGAACCCTAGCCTGCACTCCGGCAGGAGGTTGGCGTCGTCCAGAATCTGGCCAGGGGTTGGGAAGGACCTCCTCCCGCCCAGGTCGTCGCCGAAGAGATCGCAAACCGACTCTACTATCCTTCCTATGCGGGCCACATTGGCGTTCGTCGCCAGCAAGTACGTCGCCAGGCACTCCCATCTAGGCTGCCTCAGTATGCGGAGCCCGGGGCAGCGAGACGACAGTGACTCCACATACTCGTCCTTATTGGAGATATCGGCGATGATCGCGTCTAGGTCATCCTCCGCCCTGAAGTAGGACCTCAGGAAGCTGATGTCCGAGCATCCCTCGACCTCCGCGCCGAAGTCGGTTTGGCGCATTTTTACCACGTCGTGCCCGAGAACGCCTGTCCACACGTCCCCGTCTTTTCTCCAGCGATGCGCTTGACCACATCCGAGAGTTGGATCCAGCGAGACGTTGAGTTCCAGTCTCATGGTCCAGAGATACGCTCGCTCCTATGAATTCTTTGAGTTCCGTGCCGTCGTATGAGGGACTTTATATGATTTAGGGCTGAAAAAGCGAGTGCAAGAATTTAGACTAAACCAGGCAAACCAGAATTGTTATAGGAAGGCGGCACTTGGTTTTCAAAATGCGGAACATCCCACACCCAAGCGCCTGTTTAACGGTTGGGATAGACACTCCCTAAATTGAAGGAGATTTCAAGCCCGTAGTTGCAGAAATAGACTATGGCGATGAAGTAGTCGATGTTCCTGAATCCCCTGGTCATCCTGTGAGTGGTCTGTATGTTGTTGTTGATGGCTTCGACAAGCCGTTGTTGATGCTTTCGTCGTACCACACGAGGATCCCCTCCCGGCGTGAGTATATGCTTTCAAATGCAGTCTTCATAGCCTGGGTGCCTAACGCCTGGGCGTCGTGGTACCAGAGGACCTCCGATGCCGACTTTTTGTCGTATTGCCTGTAGATGTCCGAGAACACGTTCTTGAGGCGGTAATCCTCAGCCAACTGGCGGTAGTCCTCAATAGAACACTCCAACACCCTCAGTTGCTCCCCGAAGAGCTTCGATATTTTCATCCTCATCGGGTACCTGGCCTTGATGTCCTGACTCTTCATGGCCAGTCGGACTGTATCGTTCATGGCCTCGATGACGAACTCCACGGCATGGAACTAGTCGTAAATGATCTTAGCTTTGGGGAAGTTACGGCGTACCCCGAAAAGGTACGCCACTCTGAAGTCGCAGCCAATGAACCAGATGTTATCCCCTTTCCCGTTGTGCGCTTCCAGCCACACAGTTAGACGGTCCACCGTCTCCGAGCTCTTCTTCTCGCAGATGAATATGATTTGCTTGTCCTGGTCGCAGACAACAGTGACATAGTTGTGGCCCTTCTTGGACGAGGTTTCATCAATGTAGAGGAGCTCCATACTGTACACATCTATCCTGTCCAGGGTCTGATTGACTCTGTACATGACGATATTTCAAGCCACATACAGTTTAATCCCGCATAACTCAGTGGTTCTGTCCACAGAGTCGTCGAGCAGCGTGAAGAACTCCCTCTCCAGCATCTTTATATACGATACGTGTGGCCTAGCCCATGGGACGGGTATCTGTGGATACCCGTCATAGGTTTCGTACCTGAACTTCGGGATGAGAGCCTCTATGACGGTAACCCTTATTTAGCACCTGGTGTGCGAGCAATTTCCTCTCATACTGGTGCACTTTGTAGAGTGCCTGCGCGCGGGGCACACATACAACCAGCATTCGACATCTACGATTAGATATAGCTGTAACCGGACGGTCATAACGGTCCCTTGAGGCGTAGTCGCCAATTCTCAGACCTGTGTAGAACCATAGACTCTCGATCTCGGTAAGGATGTTGACAAGTCCATTCGAATTCCCGCTGAAATACGTCTGAATTTCTGTGATAGTGTTATTTACCCTGGTACGATTGTACGAGATACGGTACACATCCTGAAATTCACATCTTTGGTGATGCTTTATCAAAACTTTGTCACGCTTAGGGCATAGACGAACGCTTTGTATGTTGCATGATTCATATGCCATAAATCAATCCAACTCAATTTTGGTTATTCAAGTTTCAATCCTAACTATATAGAGGGGGCGCAAGGAAAAATACGTTCCGTGGGATAAAGGGAGCATAGACGATTCCACAGCCACCGTCGGTTAGTTAAAGGACATCGTGCGCAGATTATACGAGGAGTGCGATCGGGATAGGTACCACAACCTCAAAGATCTGACCATAGGGGCGGCCACTGAGGCGTCGGAGCTACTGGACATATTCAGGTTCAAGTCATCGGAGGATGTGAATACGATCATAGCGGACCCCGTCTGCTTCGCTCATGTCAGGAAGGCGCTCTTCAATGTGTTGTACTTCGTACTGAGGTTCGTCCAGATGAACGGCATAGATCTGTATACGGAGCTGGTTCGCAAGATCAGCATTAACGCTGAGAGGTATCCGGTGGAGAAGGCCTCGGGGCAACCTGAAGTACGATGAGCCGTGATGTTCACATCTTCGCACTGAGCATAAGAATGTTCATCTCTAGATTCCCCGTTAGGGTCCCAGTGCAAAGCATCGCACTTTTGCAAATCAGCAGATCCTCGGGACAGGGTCGCCCGCCGGGGGCTCCAAGATCCTCTTCCCGCCCACCTCGGTCCTGAGGATCACGTGCTCGGCGCCCTCTACTGCATGACCTATGATTGCGGCGTCCTTCCCCTCGGGGGTGCGTTTGATAGCCTCCAGGACCTGGTTCGCCATCTCGGGAACAACCCCCATAACGACCTTGCCCTCATTTCCGATGCTGAGCGCGTCGATGCCGAGCAGGTCACAGGCGTTGACCACGCCGTCCCTTAGGGGGATGGACGAGTAGTCGATCTCTATACCCACATGCGACTTGACGCACCATTCGTTGAGAGTGTTGGCGAGGCCACCGCGGGTGGGGTCCTTCATGGCTACGATCCCGCCGACTTTTAGACCCTCGGCGATCATCCCGTTGATGGGGGCCACGTCGCTCTGGACCTCGCTCTCGAACCCGTACCCCTCGCGGAACGACAATAGAGTGATCCCGTGGTCGCCCAGGCATCCGGAAACGATGATGGCGTCGCCGGGCCTGACGCTGGAGTCGGTGCACCACCTGTTGTCCACCCTTCTATACTCCGCCGCCTTGGCCAGGTTGGAGTCCAGGTGGGGGGAGCGCTTCCCGATGGCGGAGGTAGCCATCACCATCTAGTCCACGGCCCCCGCCTCCACGACCTTGGTGTCGCCGGTGGCGATCGGCACCCCGCATCTCTTGGCAGTGTGGCCCACGGAGTCCATGACTCTATCGACGACGTCGATATCTAGGCCCTCTTCCATGATCACAGAACAGCCAAGCGCCAGGGGCGCTGCGCCCATGACAGATATGTCATTGACGGTCCCGGCCACCGAGATTTTCCCGATGTCGCCCCCGGGGAAGAACAGGGGCTTAACCGTATGCCCGTCTATGGTGAACACTACGTCGTTAACGATGGCAGAGTCGTCCATAGAGTTCAGGGAGATCTCCGCATTCATCTTCGGGAAGTGGCTGGTGATATGCTTGGATAAGAACTCCTGCATGAGCTCTCCGCCGGCCCCGTGGTTCAGAATCACCTTTGACATGTGGGCGTGAATTCCGCCACGCAGATATAGCGTTTTTCAGTCGCGGCCACTCAAGTAGATATTTATTGATGCTGGATGTTTGTGCGGACGGCCCCGTAGGGTAGCGGATATCCTGTTGGCCTTCGGAACCA
>CAZXOR010000031.1:0-7900 GCA_964642395.1 uncultured Methanomassiliicoccales archaeon
GACAAACAAATCGAAACTGAGGTTCAAGTGTGTTCTGACATGTGGGAGTATGAGCACGGAATCATAATAACGACTCGCATACATGCGTGTGCACGTTACTGAGTATGAGTGACAAATTCAGGTTATAGATGTCCGAGAACACGTTCTTGAGGCGATGGTCTTCAACCAGCTCGCGATAGTTTTCGATGGAGCGTTCCAGCGCCCTTAACTGCTCCCCGGAGAGCTTCGATACCTTCATTCTCATCAGGTGCATGGCCTTAATAGCCTAGCTTTCCAAGACCCAGCGGATTGTGTTGTCCACGGCCTTGACAATAAGCTTTATGGCATGGAACTTGTTAGAGATGGTTCTAACGTTGGGGAAATTATGGCGCATCCAGAGGGTATGCCTTTCCGATGCCGTAGCTGACAAACCCGATGTTATTTCTTTTCCCGTTGTGCGCCTCCAGCCACACGGTGAAACGGTCCATTATCTCCAAGCTCTTCCCCTCGCAGATAAATATGATTCGCCTATCCTTGTTGCAGATCACGGTGACGTAGTTATGGTCCTTCTTGGACAAGGTCTCGTCGATGTAGAGGAGCTTCATACCGGACAGATCTATCTTGTCCAAGGCCTGGTCTACCCTGTACATAATGATGTTCCAAGTCACATACAGCTTGATCCCGCACAACTCAGCAGTCCTTTTCACGGAGTCGTCGAGCAGCGTGAAGAACTCCCTTTCCAACATCTTCGTGTATGATACGCGTGGCTTAATTCATGGGACGGGTATCTACAGATACCCGTCCCAGGTCTCGCACTTGAGCTTCAGAACATAGGTTCTATGACAGTGACCCTCATCTAGCACCTGTGTGCGAATAACTTCCTCTCGTACTGGTTCACCCTGCAGAGTGCCCCGCACGCGGGGCACTCGTACATCCAGCGTTTAACATCCATAATCAGATACAGCTGTAACCAAACGGTCATGATAATGCCCCGGAGCATTTACTCATCCTCAAACCTATGTAGAACAATTGACTCTCGATCCTGATGAAATGTTGACAAGTCCATTCGAATCCTCGCCGAAGTACGTTTGAGTCTCTGCGCTAGTATTATCTACAGTAGTACGATTGTACGAGGTGTGACACACCTTCTGAAAGTTCACATCTCTAGTGATGCTGCACTTTCTCAAAACTTTGTCATTCCTCGGGCATTGGACAAATGCCTTGTATGTCGCAGGATTCACATGCTATAAATCAATCCAACTTAATTCCTGGTTATTCAAGTTTTAACCCTGAATCATATAGAAGGTCCTAAACTCACCTTTTCAATCCTAAATCATATAGAGCCAGGAAGTATTTTCTAAATGTTTTAACGCCGTGACCCCTCACGTAGTGTTTGGCATCCGGATGACCTCTACGCCAAGGGACTCGCAGATGTCCCGGGTCTCCCTGTCACAGGTAAACAGCAGCACTTGCATCTCGTCCGATAACTCCATCAGCGCGCGGCAGGCGCCGGCCTTTCTCTCCGAGTCGAAGGGAAGCAGCACGTCGTCTAGGATCACCGGAACTTCGCCCCCTCCCATTTTCCTGGCTACCGCCAACTTGAGTGATAGCAGCACTTGCGCCCTGAGCCCAGAGCTCCACTCGCCGATACCCTTTACCTCGTCTCCGCTCTTCACGGACAAGTCCCTGGTGCGGGGGTCGGTGTCGATCTTGTACCTACCGTCCGTTATTATGGAGAGGTACTTGTCCGCCCACTGGATGATGCCAGGCTGGACCTGGGAGTAGATCTCCTCGCAGGCCCTGTCGGCAATCGAGGATGCCAGGAGGCCCACCGCTCCGTCCAGGAGAGCGTCCTCCATTTTTGCTGTCAGCTCCGCGCGGCGGTCCATCATCCTTTCCAGCTCATCGGTGTTCAGGATGGCCCCCATTTTCGCCTCCAAACCTCCGATCTCCTGCCTGACCCTGCCGATCTCCTCGGTAATCCCGCGGTCCTCGTACTCCGCCCTGCGCTCCAGCTCGTCGGGGTCGAGGCCAGCGGCGCGGATGGCGTCTGACAGCACATGTATGCCCCTGTCAATCTACTCGGCCTTTGACGTTAACGAGACGCTTCTGATGAAGCCCTCCTCCCCGGAGAACCTCTGGGTGAAGGCCATTAGCTTGTTCCTTGCGTCCCCGAGTTCCATGCGGGCACGCATTACATCGGTGTCCGACCTGGAGGTGACGAAGGCGGCCTCCTTGACCTTCAAGAGGATAGCCACGTCGTCCTCGATCCCGTGAGACTGTAGACCGATGTCAGCCATTATCTGCGAAACCTCCCCCTCAAATTGAGACATCCGCAGTCTGATCTCCTCCGCATCCTGCGGGACTACAAGATGGGGTTTCGCAGAGGCCGGCTCGGCAACCGAGCTCCTCCTTTTCAGTCCGAGTGCGGCCAGCGCTGCACCGGCCACGAACAGAACAGCCGTGTAGTGATTCGTGAACAGGGCAGCCAGCGTTCCCACCACTAATAGTAAGACCCCCACATAAAACAGCAGCTCTGTCAAGCTCCCGGAGGACTGCGGCCTCGGCTCGGAGCGAGACTCCATGGGCTCCAAGATCTCCATGAGCCTCCTGGCGTCCTCCTTGTACGAGACCAGCTTCCCCGGCAGGGACTCGATGCTCTTGGAGTAGGACAGAACCTTCCTTCTGTCCGCCCCCATCAGGTCAGCGTCCTCGTTCTCCCTGCGGGTCATGAGCGCGTCCAGCACCGACTGCCTTTGGCTTACCGCATTGGCCAGATTGTTATGCTTTTCGATGTCCTCCTGCGTCACTGGGACGAACTCACCCAGTTCAGAGCGCTGCTTTCTAAGTTCCGACAGGCGATTGTAGTTGGGACGGTTGGATTTGTAAACGTCGGCTTCGGTCTTCGCACTGACGGCCTTCGCGGACTCCGCCTCCAGTTTCCTCAGGTCCTTCAGGAGCGTCTTCCTGCGGGCGTCCAGCTCCCCGTAGCTGTCGACGAACACTTTGGCCGAGGCGATCTGCGAGTCCACTTCATCTATATCCTTCTGGATGTCAAGCACCCGGCTCCCGGAGTTGGACCTTTTGCCGAGACTGCCGCTCCACAGGTCCTCGGATGCCTTCATAGCCGCAGGCATAGACTCCCCTCCGGGGACGGTCAGGAACCTCGATTTGACGCCCCCCTCGGTGACGACCTTCTCGTCGTCCAGGTCCGCTGGCGTCATCGCGAAGACACTGCGAAACAAGGACGGGTCATCTGTGCCCGTTGGCAACCGGGGGATGTCGCCATGCACGGTCCTCTGTACCAGCCTGGCGGTGCGGACCTCCCCGTCCTGCTCGTACATCAGCTCCCCTGAGTCCGTCTTCGATCTCTCCGGGTAGTGGTTCTTCTTGTTGCTGGGGACGATGACACTACGGATGAACTCCATCATCGTGGTCTTCCCACTCTCGTTTGGACCGTGGAGTACGGTCATTCCGGAATCAAGGTCGATTTTCTTCTCACGAAGGGTGCCAAACGAGCGGATGTTGACGCTCCGTATCCTCATTTGAATCCCTCCATGGTGGCCACCAGCATCCCTGTAGCCCTCCTGACCAGCTCCCTCAGCATCTCATCACTGAGACCGGTGTAGAAGTCTCTGTGCCTGGCAGCTATTGAGTTAGATAGAATTATCTTAAGCAACTCCTTCATGTCCGCCGACTCCATGCTCTTCCCAACAGAGATCACCTTCGCAATCATGTCTGACCCGGCGGCGCGGGTGTCCATATCTATCTCCGGTGTCGTCTCGGCCTCGATCCCGCAAACGATGCAGGACAGCTCCCTTGACAGTACGGAGGCAACATCGTCCGGGTGCAGCCTGATTATGGCGTTTAGGGGGCCTGACCCCGTGAAGGTGACCCTCGCTATGTCCCCAGAACCGATCTGTGACTTGAGCTCCCTGATCGCCGTAGCCAGGTCCCTGTCTGTGATGTCCACAGACAGCTCCCTCCAGACGATTTCTTGGGTCGGCACGAATCTCAGCTCCGAAACCTTTCCCTTGTCCACCGTCACCAGGTAGCATCCCTTTTCACCAGACTCCGTGATCTTACGGCCCTGGATGTTGCCCGGGTAGACTACGAACGGGCCCCTCGATAGGACCTCCCTTTTGTGCATGTGGCCAATAGCCCAGTAGTCGACGCCCCTGCCCAACATGTCAGATAGCTTACAGGGGGAGTAGTCGTATTGCGCCCCGGCGGAGTCAACGTCGCAATGCAGGACCGCCACAGTGAACCTGTTCGAGGAGCCCTAGATCAGCGATGGGAGGTTCCTCTCCTCGTGCCAGTCAGCAAAGCTGACCCCCGCAACCTCTACACCGTCCAGCCCGTCCAGTTCGATGTACTCCGGTTCGGTCCCAAACTCGTGGACGTTCGGCGGGTAGGGGATGGACGATGCCCAGGTGACCTGTGGGTCATGATTCCCCCTGGCTATGAAACACGGGACCCCAATGCGGGCCAGCTCCAATGCGAATCTGTACCTGGTCGCCGGCGTTATGGTGGACTCGTCGAAGGTGTCCCCCGCGATGACCACGAAGTCCACCTTCTCGGATACGGCCAGGTCCACTATGCGGGAGAACGACCGGAAGATGGATTCCGTCATTCTCCAGCACTCCGTCTTGTCTTTGGCTCCGACTCCTTTGAACCTGCTTCCCAGGTGGATGTCCGCGCAATGTATGAATCTGCAGTGTGCACCCATGAGTCAGGTTAGGGGCAACCGTTCTTATAAACCAAACCACGGAGTCACCTAAAACCCCGAATACACTTTCCGGCCACCTATCCCGGGGTCGGACAACCTTATTAGTGGATGAGCCGTCCATCCCCTGCGGAGTGTCATCATGGACTGCATCAGAAAGAAAGTAAACGAAGAGCTCGTCACAGACCGGATCGGATCCAACAGGGCCTGCGACTACCATCCCTGCCATTTTTGGGGGCAGGACTGCACGTTCTGCTACTGCCCTTTCTACCCCTGCGAGGATGAGGATCTCGGCGAAGCCATTGTTGGAAAACGTGGGCAGAGAATCTGGAACTGCTCTGGCTGCCTATTCATCCACCATACGCTCGTCGTCAGGTTCGTTCTTTTCGAGGTGGAGCGCCTCGGCATAAGGGAGGCCGGCGACCCCCGCCTCGCGGACATCCTGAAAGATGCAAAAGCCAGGTTCTACAGGCCCGGCAGGGCGCTCATGATCGTTGGCGCCACCTCTAATGCCGGAAAGTCTGTGACGGTCGCCGCCATATGCAGGATACTCCACCGCAGGGGTTTCCTGGTGGCCCCGTTCAAGAGCCAGAACATGAGCCTGAACTCCAAGGTAACCCGCACCGGCTCGGAGATCGCCATGATACAGACGCTCCAGGCGAAGGCGGCCGGCCTCAAGAACCCGGATTACCACATGAACCCGATCCTGCTGAAACCCAAGGGCGACACCACCTCCCAGGTCATAATTGGCGGGAAGCCTTACGCCGACTACGAGGTGAGGGCGTACTACGGAGAGTTCGTCCCCGGACCTGGCCGCGAAATAGTCCGGGAGAACGTGAACTTCCTGAAGGGGAGATACGACTTTGTGGTGATGGAGGGCGCCGGATCCCCGGCGGAAATCAACATCTACGACAGGGATATAGCCAACATGGGCGCCGCGGCCATCGCCGACGCTGACGTGGTCCTTGTGGTTAACGTGGAGTGGGGCGGAGCGTTCGCCTACGCCCTCGGGACCATCGAGCTGATCCCAGAGGAGGATAGGAGGAGGATCAGGGGCGTGATATTCAACAACCTCCGGGGAAGAACTGATAGCTTCAGGTCTGCCATACCGGAATTCGAGAGGATGGTCAGAGTGCCTGTGATCGGTATTATCCCTCACACGGACGTGGTACTCCCATCCGAGGACTCGGAGGCCCTCAGGGGTGTCAGAAGCAAGGGCGAGGGAAAGTGCCTGGTCGGCGTGGTGAAGTACCCCAGAATCGCCAATTTCACCGACCTGGATCCGCTGCTCCTGGAGGACGTGTCCGCGGTCTTCGTGGAGCGGGCTGAGGACCTGGAGAGCGTGGACGCCGTGGTGCTCCCGGGCACCAAGAATACGGTCAGCGACATGAAATGGATGGACAAGACGGGGATCTCCGATGCTGTCAAGGCGTTACGCGGGAAGGTACCGATCGTCGGCATCTGCGGGGGGTACCAGATGATGGGCTCAGTCCTAGACGACTCCCTTGGCATCGAGGGCGGCGTCCCCGGGACGGTCTTGGACGGGTTGGGCTTCTTTGGTAATACCACGAAGTTTGGGGAATATTCCAAGCGCATAATCAACAACACCGCCGACATGCTGGTTGGCGAGGGCGGCGAGGTCACCGGGTACGAGCTACACATGGGGATAACCGAGGTGATGGAGAAACCACTGTTCATGATCACGAACAGGTTCGACAAGGGGCCCCAAAACGAGGGGTCTGTCAGAGAGGATGAGATGCTATTCGGCACATACATGCACGGGGTCTTCGACAGGAAGCCGTTCAGGAAGTACTTCCTGTCATTCGTCAGCCATGGTGGCACGAAGCCGGACACCACCGAGACTAAAGACTACGACGACATTATCGAGGAGAACATAGAAAAATTGGCCGACGTGTTCGAAGAAAACCTGGACATTCCCGCCCTGCTCCGCATTCTGGGGGTGATGGAATGAGCGGTATACTGGTCCTCGGGACATCCTCCGGAGCTGGGAAAACCACTTTCTGCGCCATGCTCTGCAGGGAGCTGTCCAGGAGGGGCATGGACCCCGTCCCGTTCAAGGGACTGAACCTCTCTCTGAATTCCTACGCCACTCAAGACGGCGGTGAAATTGGTATAGGCTAGGCGTTCCAGGCCTGGTCCGCCGGGCTGGAACCGGAGACCGACATGAACCCGGTGCTTCTGAAGCCCTCCGGTAATGGAGTCATTCAGCTGGTCCTCAACGGCAGGCCTAGCATGGACATCACCCCCTTAGCCCCCATGAACAGGGACACCGTCATGAGGGCGGCGGAGGACGCGTACCGCAGGCTGGAGTCTGCCCACGGGTTCGTAGTCTGCGAGGGGTCTGGGTCCCCGGTGGAGCTTAACATCATAGACCGCGACATCGCCAACGTGGGGATGATGCGCGAACTGGGCATCCCGGCGATTCTAGTGGGAGACATCGAGAGGGGAGGCGTGTTCGCTGCCCTATACGGGACGTGGAGACTCATCCCCGACGACGTGAGGCCTCTGGTTAGGGGGTTCGTGATCAACAGATTCCGCGGAGACCCGTCCATACTAGAGGAGGGGATCTTTGAAGTGGAGAGGCTTACTGGGATGAGATGCATCGGCGTCCTCCCACATATGGACCTGAGGTTCCCAGAGGAGGACTCTCTCTCGGATTCGCCCGGGAAGCTGGAGGGGAGCGACGTCTGTTCCGCGTTCATGAGCAACGTCGACGTCCTAACAGACGCGGCGGAAGAATCCGGGCTGGACTTCGACTCGATGATTGAGATGGGCAGCGACTGGTCATCCACCTGAGGCCACCTGCACTGCGCGGACCTCCGTGTCCTCCGGCGGGACGGTGTCCATGGGCACCGGGCGGCCATCGATCAGGAAGATATACGCGTCCGGCAGCCTCTCCGCCGCGGACACGGCGGCCTGGATAGTGCTGCCATGGGGGACCTCCACGGATGCATCAGGGAATAATATAAACGTCATGGGACATCCATCCCCGGATGCGTATTTCTCTGTTGCTGTCCCGAGCAATGGAACTTTTGACCGTACCGAAAAAACCCTCCTCAATCTACATAGGTGCATCGCCGTTCTCCCGTTCAGACTCACTGGCGTCCATGGCTGAACCATCTATATGATTCAAGGTTGAAACTTGAACGACCAGGAATTAAGTTGGATTGATTT